>CAYMST010000033.1:0-25941 GCA_964393115.1 uncultured Roseivirgaceae bacterium
CCTCACAAGATTCAGTATCCGTCAACTCAGATACAGGGGAACGAACGCCTGGAGGAAGGGATATTCAAAACTTCAGAAGAAGACGTAATTGCTTCTTTAAAGTCTGAAGCGAATCTGGACAACAAGGATTTGACGAGTAAGGAAGAGGTAGAAATATTGGCTGATAACAGTGCCAAATATGATTTTCATTATCGCTTCTTTGATAATAAACTGTATCTCTATGGAGCTTTCGATGGTGGCTTATATGAGGTTTTGGAAATTACCGGTAAGAAGAAAAAGAGAGTTTATCTCTATTATGAAAGCGCCTATTATCGTTTGAAAGAAAACGTAGAAAAGCCAACTACACTACAGCGAGAAACTAATTTGAAAGTAGTAGACGAACTGAATATTCTGAGAGATCAGAAATAGCCACATGATGTATTGAGGTTAATTGATAATGAGACCATATCAGGGTGTTTGTGGATTCTGATGATGTTGGAGTGCCGCACAAAAAATCAGTAATTACTACTGAAAATCATTTTTACTTGCTAATTATTTATAGTTTTGGTTCCAGATGAGTGGGCCGAAAAAAAAATATCGTAAAAAACGATTAGGAAGTTACCCAATTACTAGTGTAACACTAAGTATTTCTTTATCACTTTTTGTTATTGGTTTACTGGCCATCCTAGCTTTTCAAGGAAATCGGCTAACAAACAGCATCAGTGAAAATATCGAACTGCAAATCTTTCTTAACAAGTCAGTGTCAGAAAATGAACGAGTACGTTTAATTAAGACATTGGAAACCAAGTCGTTTGTTAATACAAAATCTGAAACTCCAATTGAACTTCTTACGAAGGAGGAGGCTGCTGAAGAGTTTACAAATCGAACAGGAGAAGATTTTTTGAAATTTCTTGGAGACAATCCATTGAGAGATGTCTTAGTGCTTAAAATTAATCAAGAATATCAAACTGCTGACAAACTTAAAATCGTCAAAAAAGAGATTGAAAGACTGACTGGGGTATTCGAAGTTACTTACCCAGAAAACCTAATTTCGGCTATACGGAAGAATATGATCAAGATAGGGGCTGTGCTCTTAGGTATTGCGGTGGTCTTTCTTGTTGTAGTAATCGTCCTGATCAATAATACGATAAAGTTAGCTTTGTTTTCACAAAGATTTCTTATTCGAAGCATGCAACTCGTTGGGGCAAAAACATCTTTTATTCAATCTCCATTTATACTACGTGCTTCAGCATATGGGTTTGTAGGAGGCTTACTAGCTTCAGGCGCGCTTTACGGGTTGTTGAAATTCGCAAATACGAAAATCACTGAACTTGAAAGACTAATCGAATGGAATGAATTATTAGTAATATTAGGTTTCCTTTTGTTACTAGGAGTTTTTATCAGCATTTTTAGCACTTTTGGAGCCGTAAGGAAATACCTCAAAATGTCACTTGACGAATTATATTAGAACACCAAAATATGTCAGAAAAAAATAACGAACTCGCGTTTGGTAAGAAGAATTATCAATTGATGATTATAGGAATCGCAACTATAGTGGTGGGGTTTATTATCATGTCCATGGATCAAGAGCCTTATGGCTTTGGATTTTTGGGGATAACGCTAGGTCCAATAGTGGTGGTGGCTGGATTTATTGTACAGTTTTTTGCTATTCTAAAAAACCCTAATAAACCTAAAGAGAAAGAATGACGGCACTTGAGGCGCTGATTCTAGGGGTAATTCAAGGGCTGACAGAGTTCTTACCTGTAAGTAGTAGCGGACATTTGGAATTGGGATCTGTCATATTAGGTACCCAATCAGAAGATAATTTACTATTTACTGTAGTTGTACATGGGGCAACAGCATTAAGTACAGTCGTTGTATTCAGAAAAGAGATAATGGATATTTTTCAGGGATTGTTTACAATGACTTGGAATGAACCGAAATCTTATGTTTTAAAGATTATCATTTCCATGATTCCGGTAGGTATCGTTGGGGTTTTCTTTGAAGAAAAAATAGAGTCTCTTTTTGGTGGCAATATTCTATTGGTCGGTTGTATGCTGATCATTACTAGTGTATTGCTCGCTTTTACTTACTTCAAGAAAGGAGAAGGTGGTGAGATCACTCATGCAAAATCTTTTGTTGTAGGATTGGCTCAGGCGTTTGCTGTATTACCAGGAGTGTCGCGATCGGGAAGTACTATTTCCACGGCTTTGATCTTAAATGTGGATAAGTCAAAAGCGACGCAGTTTTCCTTTTTAATGGTATTACCTCCAATACTTGGAGCTACCCTGCTGAAAGTGAAAGATTACGCTGAGGCTCCTGCACAACATGATGGTATTTCAAATTTAGCCTTGTTGTTTGGGTTCGCAGCTGCTTTTATAGCCGGTGTTTTGGCATGTAGCTGGATGGTTAAAATAGTTAGAAAAGGAAAACTCATTTACTTTGCCGCATATTGTTTGATTGTCGGTATCGTGGCAGTTTCTGTAGGTATATAAGGTTAAATATCCATTTGGAGGAGCTTCAGGAAAAATTTAAAGCTGGTCAAATCTTACTCATTGACAAGCCGTATACTTGGTCATCATTTGATGTAGTTAGGAAAATTCGAAATACCATTCGAATTAAAAAAGTGGGACATGCAGGTACATTGGATCCACTAGCAACAGGCTTGTTGATCGTTTGTACAGGTAAATTCACCAAAAGGATTGAAGAAATTCAGGGTCAGGTAAAGGAATATACTGGTATTATAGAGCTTGGGAAAACCACTCCATCTTATGATTTGGAGACGGATTTCGATTCTACTACGAGCATAGAACATGTATCGAAAGAAAATGTCTTGGCATCAAGAGATGCGTTCATAGGAGAGATCGAACAGTTTCCACCAGTTTTTTCAGCTATTAAGAAAGACGGAGTAAGGGCATACGAACATGCTCGAAAGGGTCGGGAAGTAAAACTCGAATCAAGATCAGTGGTGATCCACGGATTTGAATTGGTTAAAATTGATTTGCCAGAGGTGCATTTTAAAATTACCTGTTCTAAAGGCACTTATATCCGGTCGATAGCACATGATTTTGGACAGCAATTAGGGGTTGGTGGATATTTAAAATCGTTGAGAAGAACGAGAATCGGAGATTATTTAGTAAGTGATGCCAAAGATGTATTGGCGTTTTGCGATGAAATAAAACCTAATCCTGTTCATGGAGATAATACAGGATCTTGAGAAGTATATTCCTGCTAAACGTGCCGTCGTTACGAGTGGAACGTTTGATGGTGTTCATCATGGTCACCGTATCATTCTAAACCGATTAAAAGAAATTGCCACCCAGATAAACGGTGAAACAGTCGTACTGACATATTGGCCGCATCCTAGGTTCGTACTACAAAAAGACTTTAGGTTAAAACTTCTTTCTACGTTTGAAGAGAAATGTCATCTGTTGGAAAAGGAGGGTGTGGATAAGCTGGTGAGAATTACTTTTAACAAGGAGTTCTCGCAACAGAGTTCAGAGACATTTATTCGAGAGATATTGGTCAATAAAATACGGGTTGAAAAGTTAGTAATTGGCTATGATCACAGATTTGGAAGAAATAGAGAAGGAAGCTTCGAGTATATGTCTGAGAATGCACATCATTATGGCTTCGAGGTAGAAGAAATCCCCAAGCAAACGATAGATGACGTTTCTATAAGCAGTACCAAGATACGTAATGCACTATCAGCAGGTGATGTAAAGCTTGCTAATCAATATTTGGGTCGGAAATATACCTTAAAAGGTAGTGTAGTACGTGGAAATAGGCTTGGGCGTGAAATAGGATTTCCCACTGCCAACATAAGTATACCTGAAGTATATAAGTTGATCCCAAGAGATGGAGTTTACGCCGTTACCGCATTGGTATCTGAAAACCAATATGACGGTATGTTAAATATAGGGTTTAAACCGACGGTTGGGGGAAAGCGTCGCACGGTTGAGGTTCACCTTTTTGAGTTTAATCAAGAAATTTACGGAGAAGAAATTACCCTGTTTTTTCATAACAGACTTAGAGACGAAATGGTGTTTGGTAGTATTGAAGATCTGCGCAAACAACTCGATGAAGACGCTGCTCTAACAAGAAAACTCTTGATTTGACCCCTTAATTTGGATAATTAAACCGATTATGACTTACATTTAAGTATTGGTTATTTTACTTCGCACATCAAATTCCAGTGAAATTATGAAAAAAGCACTTCTACTTTTCGCAGCAATATTTGTTTTAGCATCATGTTCGAATGATAACGATGATCCATGTGCCGAAATAAAACCAGTTGGTGGTTTCTTAATTGATTTGGCTTTTCCGGTAAGCAGGGATATCGAATTAGGTTTACAGGTAAGTAATCAAATAAGTTCATCAGGTGATTTTAATGTCCTACCACGAACCGGTAATGAGCAAGCCTACGCATATTTAGAGTCAATACAGCAAGAAATATTAAACTCAGGTAAATTAACCTACAAAGACGATTTTGCTTGGGAGCTTAATATCATTGACGAGGATGTTTTAAACGCTTTTGCAACTCCCGGGGGATACATTTATGTCTATACAGGCTTGATTAAGTTTTTGGATAATGTAGATGATTTAGCTGGGGTTATGGGACATGAGTTAGCACATGCGGACAGGAGACACTCTACAAATCAACTTATCAAAAAATATCAAGTAAGTATACTCTCAAGTATTTTGGGTGGAAGTGGAGAAAATGGAAGTTTAGCACAGATAGTGACAGATATAGCAGGTCAAGGAGTAGCGCTCAAATTCAGTAGAGACGACGAGAATGATGCAGATGCTAATTCCGTAGAGTATTTGGGGAATACAGACTTCGCTTGCAATGGTGCGGCACGTTTTTTCGAAAAGCTAAACGAAGGTGGACAAGGTGGGGGAACCCCAGAATTTCTAAGCACACACCCATCTCCAGATAATAGAGTGTCAGATATTAACGCTAGAGCAGTTTGTAACAGTTGTAATACTGCGAATACTACAAAGACTATTGAAGGGTTGACTTACAATCAATTTAAAGCACTTTTTTAGTACCTGGTTAAAGTTGTGCTTATCATTGCGGCATGAAGGAGTCAGACATTAATTTCAAGGTGTTCTTAGATGATGGGAACATTCCTGAAAAGATAGAGTGGAACGCAACAGATACTAATTTTGATAAACCCAAAGATACCAGAGCTATATCTATTGCTACCTGGGATCATGCTACGCAAAACTCTTTGCGTATGGACTTATGGACGAAGCAGATGACAGTTGAAGAAATAAAAAGGTTTTATATCGACTGTGTTGGAGGCTTGGGACAAAGCTTGATGAATGCCACGGGAGACGAGTTTATGGCGAGTGAGATGACAAACTTGTGCGAAAAACTGGTGGAATATCTGAAAAAATCAGAAGGGAAATAAAATAGCTTTTAATAATTTAAATTGACCACTTACCATTGTAGGTAAGTGGTTTTTTTTGTCCTTTTAACGAAAAAGTGTGTGATTTAGCAGGTAATTTTTCGATTATTTGAAAAATAACGGTAATTTATCCACGCGGCTTTATTGTCAGTTGATCAAGAAAACTTAAACAAATGCATGAGATTTTACATTTACGCTTTTTAGCGTTAGCGGTGATATGCCAGTTATCCGCATTTTCGCTGTTTGCGCAATCTACGACCGTATCTGGTATCGTTTCAGACGAGTCGGGACCGCTTATCGGAGCTAATATTTTAGTCGTTGGGAAAGTTATTGGTACCGTAACCAACGTCAATGGAGAATTCAAACTTGGAATATCTTCTCCTCCTCCTCTAAAGATAAGAGTTTCAATGGTTGGGTATCAACCACAAGACATCGAGATCACTGATGCAAATACCAGTAACTTAGAGGTTACCTTGTCAGAGGGTAAGGTTTTGGGACAAGAAGTAATCGTGTCAGCATCCAGAGTAGCAGAAAGCGTGTTGGAATCTCCAGTTAGTATCGAGCGGATAGACATACTCGATATTCAGACTAGTCCTTCTAGTGACTTCTACAGTTCATTAAAAAATCTAAACGGAATAGACATTGTGAGTCAAAGCTTAACCTTTCAATCGGTTAATGCGCGTGGTTTTGGTGCAAACGGTAACATACGGTTTGTTCAGCTGATCGACGGTATCGATAACCAGGCTCCAGGACTTAATTTTCCAATCGGTAACGCAGTAGGAATATCAGAACTCGACTTGGAAAGCGTGGAGGTAATGCCTGGAGCGGCTTCCGCACTTTATGGACCAAACGCTATTCAAGGAATCTTGTTAATGAACAGTAAAAGTCCATTTGACTATCAGGGACTGGATATTTCACTAAAAAGCGGTGTAAATCATGTAGACGGTGAAGATGACGATATATCTGCATATCATGATTACGGGCTTCGATTCGCACATGCTTTTGACAATAAGTTTGCTTTCAAAGTGACCGCCTCATATTTACGGGCTAACGACTTCAGAGCAGTAGATACGCGAGATCAGAGTGATTTAGTCGAAAGATCAGGAACGACCACAAGAGAGCAAAATCGTTCTTATGATGGGGTGAACGTCTACGGAGACTTTCCTATTACTATCGGTGAGATTGCTGATATAAGCATTGACGACGGAAACCCTCTTATAAATCCAAATGCTACGTCTGCGGATATCGCATTAGCCAATCAGTTAATCGGAATTCGTAGTTTGCTGCCAGATGGAGAGAATGGACGGTTTACGCCTACAGGGTTCAATGAATCAGATTTTGTTGATAATACCACCGAGAGTCTGAAACTATCGGGAGCTATGCATTATCGTCTCACGGATGAGATTGAAGCCATCACACAATTTAATTACGGTCGAGGTAGCTCCGTTTACACGGCAAATGATCGCTTTGTATTGGATAACTTTTCTGTCTGGACGGGTAAGTTAGAATTAAGAGGGGATAACTTCTTCGTGCGCGCCTATACTACTCAGGAAAATTCTGGTGATTCTTACGCTGCCAATACATTAGCTTCGCTTATTAATCAAAATAATTATTTACCCACATACTTCGGTGCATATGTGAACACTTTGCTTAGTGGTGTGTTGCCATCCAATTCTTATGATGCTTTACATCAAATAGCTAGGGGTTCGGCCGATGCCCAACAGGCGAAACCGGGGTCTGAAGCCTTCCAACTTGGAATTGACACGCTTAGAGCGAAGCCCATCTCGGAGGGCGGAGCAAAGTTTTTGGAGAAGTCTGCACTATGGCATTATGAAGGGAATTATAATTTCAAAAATCAAATTGATTTTGCCGATATAGTAGTTGGCGCTAATTACAGAATCTTCGATTTGAACTCTGAAGGAACATTGTTTGCTTTGGATGATGAAGGAGAAGAACCGTCAATGAGTGAGTGGGGAGCTTATGTTCAAATAAAAAAGAAGTTTTTTGATGAGCTTTCTCTGCAAGGTTCTGTGCGCTATGACGACAATCAATTCTTTAAAGGGCAATTCTCCCCGAGGATAAGTTCAGTTTGGGAGTTTTCTAAAAACCAAAACTTTAGAGCTTCATTTCAAAGAGGTTTCAGAATACCCACTACGCAAGATATGTTCATAGACTTGGATGTGGTAACACGAAGGCTATTGGGGAGAAATAGTGTCATTAGGAATCGATATAACCTGGATAGAAACATTGTGTACACCACTGAGTCAGTGGCCGCAGCTCAAGAAGCAAATGATGCCAGTCTACTCGAAAGAGCCGATGATATATACCGGGAATATACTACTGAGAAAGTGGGGACTTGGGAAGTAGGATATAAAGGTTCATTGCTAGATGGTAAGCTTTTTGTAGATGCCTTTTTTTACCAAAGTACTTATCAGGATTTAGGTGCAGAAGTGGAAATTGTGCAAGCTATCAAAATAGGATCTGATGGAAGTGGTTTGGAGTCTTTACCAGACGCGGATGCTTTTAACTTTGAAAACCATGGAGATGACGAAAGACAGGTTTTTGTAGAAGATGGTCTTCCAGGTGAAGTGAGCTTACAACGGTACGGTTATGATGTCAATATCGAAGATGACGTGGTCACCAGAGGTTTTGGTATCGCTGCTGAGTATTCATTGGAAAAAGGGTATAACCTTGGCTTTAACGTCTCCAATAATCAAATGGTCTCGTTAGATAATTTAGTAGCGAGAAGATACAACGTTTCCTTCAATACCCCAGAATGGAGGTATAATGTTAAGTTCTCCAATCGAGAAGTCACCGACCGACTGGGTTTTAGTTTATCTTATCGCTGGCAAGAGGCGTATCTATGGCAATCTGCTTTTGGCTCAGGAGTGACACCTGCCTTTGGGACAGTTGATGCACAGGTCACCCTAGATTTGCCGAGTATAAAAGGGAAGTTAAAAGTAGGAGGATCGAATATATTGAATGAACGATATACTTCTTCTTTCGGAAACCCGCGAATGGGGGCTATCTATTACGTACAGTTGAATTTTAATAATCTCTTAAACTGATTTTTGAAATGAAGAATTTGAAATATTTACCCCTCGTCATAGCGATCACCGTATTGTATTCCTGTAATCAAGAAGAGGACTTGGTTAGAGATTGGATTGATGATAATCCAAGGGGAATGGAAGCTACCGATTCAGGTCAGGTAAGTTTGCAAAACCTCGTAGTATTAGGTACTTCATTGGCTTCCGGTGTTCAAGATGGAGCGCTATATAATGACGGGCAAGCCAATAGCTTTCCGGCTCTATTAGCTAAGCAGTTCGAACTGGTTGGAGGGAATACTGATTTCGGTCAGCCAAATATTAGTTCTGAAAACGGTTATCATTTGATATTTAATCCAACGGGTAAAACTGATAGTATTATTGGGCGTTCACTGCTCGATCTTTCGGATCAGGCTCCGGTGGCCGAGCCAAACGGAGAATTAATTACTGCTTTCGGTGGTGATAAAACTAAAATAAGGAATTTTAGTGCTCCGCTTGTCTATGCTGGACAACTAGTTACTGCATTGGCAGGTGGTCCAGCTGATGTTATGAATACTGCCTTTAGTCCACTATATCAAAGGTTTGCTACCAATCCCGGTACTTCTACGATGGTAGGAGACGCTTTGGCTGCTAACCCAACCTTTTTTGTCTATGAAGGAGGTATGAATGATGTACTGCTTTATGCGCTTAGAGGAGGAAATGGTACTGCCCCAATATCATCCGTTCAACAATTTACTCAAGCTGTTTCAGCTGGAATAGGAGTTCTCGCGAGTAGAAATACCTTTACTGAGTACACTGTTCCTGGAGTGGTATTAAATATTCCAGATATTTTAAAGTTGCCATTTTTCACACTTGTGCCCTACAATGCCATTCCTATGCCTGACAGTACGACTGCTGCCAACACAGGGTTGGCCTTTGCAGATTATAATGCAGGGTTAGCAGCAGCGGTGCAGTTTGGAGCAATTGATGCGGCTGAAAGAGATAAAAGAACAATTTCATTTTCTATTGGGGCTAACGCTGTTGTGATTAATGATAAAGACTTAACTACCGTTAATATATTACAAAATCAATTTGGAGCAGGATTACCTCCTGCTGACATCATATTACCGAATTACAGACAAGCAGATGCCAATGATATCATATTACTCAATGCTGGTGCTGTAATAGGAACTTTGGCTAATTCATCTGATCCGACATCCGTTATTGGGGTTGGGGTTCCTTTGGGGGATGATTTGGTTTTGGTGAAATCGGAGAGGGATTCTATTAGCAGCAACCTTGCAACATTT
This sequence comes from uncultured Roseivirgaceae bacterium, assembly GCA_964393115.1. GTDB lineage: Bacteria > Bacteroidota > Bacteroidia > Cytophagales > Cyclobacteriaceae > CAYMST01. Next base: position 9,724 of record CAYMST010000033.1, read on the forward strand.
AACACTGTGCTAAGTCAGACAGTGAGTCAACTAAATTCGGTAGGTGCTGATTTGACTATTGTAGCGTTGGATTCACTATTTTCAGATATACTGGGCATGACTGGGGACTTAAAAGGAGATGAAAGACCTGGAATTAGAGTAGGGGGAGTGACGTTATCACCAGATTTTGCTCCTAATGGTGTCTTTTCATCGGATGGTGTTCATCCTAATCAAAGAGGGTATGCGATCATTACGAATAAGATTATAGATAAGATAAACCAACGATGGAGTGCTTCCATCCCTAAGGTTGATGTGTTGTCACTAAAGCCAACACCTTTTAGACAATAAAAAAATGGTCAAAAACGTATAATGCCGGTTTTATTTCGATAGTCGGTATGTTGGTGACATTAGGAAAAAAGCCATAGAAATCCTCTATGGCTTTTTTTATTTGTATTATTTATGGTTTGATTTGTTATTAGCAATGAAGGGCTTTGAGGTCACGGTTTACTTAGATCAAAAAGGGATATGACTTTGCGTCCCGAATGTGGGTGTGTTTTTTTATCAAGTAACACCCGGATGTCATATAACAGGGCTTTTCTAAAACAGATAACAGTTATTTTGGTTACTTTTAAGTAATGCGGTCAGGGGAACTGATACAAGATATAAAATCAAAAATACTAGGGATTGGCAAAAAGCAAGAATCTCTAAGTGTTGAAGTACAGTGTTTTAACTTCGTAGAACGGGTAAGGAAGAAACTACCAGCAAGAGAAGTGTCCTCGGCACTTTCCCTACGCGTAAAAGCACTGGAAAAGATGTCTATTAATGATCGGGTATCTTCCTTGCCTGGTATGTACATGCTGTTCGAGAAGGCTTCTTCTAAAATGAGAGATCTACCTGTAGAACAGTTAAGAATTATTCGTAAGGAGCATATTGAAGCGTTTCCTTTTTTCAAAGAGAGACTTGATTTTAAGATACTATATTTTCGGTATGACCAACAAGAATGTTTGTTAGGGTTGTATTTTCTATCTTCTGTATTACAAGGAGCGTTATCTCTTCTCGATATGAAGGATGTAAAGTTTCTAAGAGAAGAATTGGATGCGCTATACGGAATATTAGAGCGAGAAAAACAATTCGAACAACTTCAACTAACAGAACTAAATTCCGTATTTCCTAAGAAATCACGCGAATACTATGATCGCTTGTCTATCGTGGTGGGTGATCGTGTGGCTGCAGAGTTATATCAACGAAAGTATCAGGAAATTTCCGAGAAGTATAAGTTACTAGATACGTTTTATACGGTTATCAACCTTTTACCCGAGCAAATTCTCAATGAAAATCAAATAGCACTTCTCTCTAAAAGCCAAATTAAACACCTTATGGTGGAACAAATGCGGCGACTGGAGGAAACTAATGATCGTCTCAGTAGAGAAATAGACAAACGAAACCGCGCACAGCTAGGGTTTAAAGAGTCTGAAAGCAAGCTCTTAACCATTATAGAGCAGTCAATGGATCCCATTATTCAACTGGATGCCATGGGACATATTATATACTGGAACGGACAAGCCGAAAACCAATTTAAATGGACTAAGGAAGAGGTCACTGGTAAAACAGTTGATAGTATGATCGTACCGGAGCGATTTAGAAAGCGCTTTATGGATGGTTTTTACCGTTTTATAGCTGGGTCAAATAGCTCTCAAGACTATTACAGAATTGAAATGTGGGCATCTGATAAGGAAGGCAATGAAATGGTCGTGGAGTTGTCTGCCTCTAAAATTTATACGGCTCAAGGACCGGTGCTTAACGCTATTTTACGAGATGTGTCGGAGCGAGTACTACGTGAGAAGTATTTGAGAGATGCGAAAGAAGCTGCGGAAAAGGCTTCCTCTGCTAAGGCTAAATTCCTGTCCACAATGAGTCATGAGATCAGGACACCACTCAACGCTATCGTTGGGGCGACCAATCTTATGCTAGACTCACCGCTTAACGAAGAGCAGCAGGAGAATCTCGAAGTGCTTAAGTTTTCAGCAGATAACCTTTTAGTCATTGTCAATGATATTTTGGATTATAATAAAATTGAGGAAGGTAAACTCAAATTCGAAAGTAACGTTTTCAATCTAAGGTCGTTGGTATCCAGCGCTATTAATTCATTACAAGGCATTGCCAAAAATAAAGGTATTTCTTTGGTATGTGAAGTTCATGAACATACCCCTGATCTGGTCATAGGAGACGAAACTCGTTTGAGTCAAATATTGATTAATTTGGCCAATAACGGCATCAAATTTACTTCAAGAGGTCATGTGAAAATAATTGTGCGACCAGAGAGTAGGGACGAGGATAGATGTTTGATCAAGTTTGTTGTTGAAGATACGGGTATTGGGATACCACTGGATAAGAAGGATTATATCTTCGAGATGTTCACTCAGGTACAAAACTCTACAACAAGAGAACATGGAGGTACCGGTTTAGGTCTTGCTATTTGTAGAAAGTTAATTGAGCAGCAAGGTGGAGAGATATCGGTTCAAAGCACAGAAGGTCTGGGCTCTACTTTTATTTTTTCTTTGCCATTCGTTTTAGATAAGACACCACATAACAACCAAAAAATCATAAAAATGGAGACCGAAAAAGATTTGAATGGAATGAAGATTCTATTGGTAGAGGATTATCCTATCAATCAGATGATTGCCATGAAATTCTTGAAAAAATGGAACTGCGAAGTGGATGTTGCGGAAAATGGACAAATAGCTGTTGAAATGGTTCAAAAATCAAACTATGAACTGATTCTCATGGATATCCAAATGCCTGTAATGGACGGGTTCCAATCTACGCTAGAGATTCGAAAGCTGGGAGGTGAGTATGCACATATTCCGATCTTCGCGTTGACAGCTTCTGTTATGATTGATTCCAAACAGAGAGTGTTTGAAGTGGGTATGAACGATTTTATCACCAAGCCTTTTAAAACTGAAGAACTCTATCAGAAATTAAACCAAGTAAAAAATAACGTATAAAAAAACCCCGAGATTTTACATCTCGGGGTCACAACCAGCTATGGAGAATATCAGCCGATGCCGATAATCATGCAAATATCAATTAGTTAGTATTACGCTACAAGTAATTGGTAGAACTATTTTTACGGAAAATCGCAAAAACCAAATTGATAAGAGCGAAAATTGGTTTATGATTTTGTGTTGATATAGTTTAAAAACTCCCTTTTAGTACCTTCATTCCTGAACTTGCCGCTGAAATGGGCTGTTCCCGTTTTACTATTCACGTCATTGACACCCCTTGAAGACACACACATATGAGTAGCATCTACTACAACTGCAACGTCCTCAGTTTTTAATACCTCTTTAAGTTCCTCGGCAATCTGTACAGTTAGTCGTTCTTGTACTTGAGGTCTTTTGGCGTAATATTGAACCACTCTGTTTATTTTGGACAATCCGATTACTTGACCACTGGAAATATACGCTACATGTACTTTGCCATAAATAGGAACGAAATGATGCTCACAGTGAGAATAGAATGTTATATCCTTTTCGACAATCATTTCGTTGTAAGCGAATTTGTTGTCGAAAAGCATGGGTCTAGGTTTGTTCATTGGATTCAACCCACTGAATACCTCTTGCACATACATTTTAGCCACCCGTCGTGGTGTTCCTTTTAGGCTATCATCGTCGAGATCCATGCCCAAGATGTGCATGATTTCCTTGAAATGCTTGGCAATAAGTTCCATTTTTAGCTCATCATCCATTTCAAATGCATCATCTCTGAGAGGCGTCTCGTACGAGGAAGCAACGTGATTGTCACCTATATCGGCGGATACCATTGATTCTGAATTATGATGACCGTTTGTATGCTTATTCATATTCTCCATTACGTGTATTTTGGCCTGTACTAAGCGACAGGAAATTCAACAAAGTTCTTTTCCGTTTCGAACAACTTGATTTGTAAATCGAGATTTGTATCTAGCTCGGATCTTATCAGATGATATATCACAACAGCTATATTTTCTGCTGTTGGATTAGTGTTTTTAAACTCTTCGGTGTCCAGATTAAGGTTTTTATGGTCGAATTTGTCCAGTACAAGTCGCTTTATAATGGAGCTAAGTACTTTTAAATCTATTACATATCCGGTGTCAGGATTAATTTCACCAGTTATCTTAACGATTAACTCGTAGTTGTGACCGTGGAAGTTTGGATTATTACATTTCCCGAACACTTGTTGATTTTTCTCATCTGACCATTTCGGGTTATAAAGTCGATGTGCTGCGTTAAAACGCTCTTTTCTAAATACAGATACTTTCATTCTATCAGCGGCTTTCAGCCGAGTACTAAGAACAATGATTCAGAAGAAAATGTTTTCTTCCAAGTAAAATTGATAAAAAATATCTGAAGCGAACTTTTTGCTCTTTTTTTTCCTTTTTAGACAGTAATCTGAAAAATTTGCGGACTTAAACAAAGGGAGATATGCAGATAGGGGAGATTGAAAATCAATTGAAGAAATATAAAGACGAAGGGAAAAAGCTATTTACCACTTCGTCTTTTCAAACACATAGTTTGGTAATGCTCCATATCTTGAGCAAAATCGATCGAGAAATACCTGTTTATTTTATTAATACCGGCTATTTGTTTCCAGAAACCGTGCGCTTTAGAGATGAAATAGCTCAGCAGTTTGGACTTAGAATAGTCGACTTGAAGCCACTAACACCGAAGTACATGCAGACTGATGACGGTGGTAAATTCCTCTTTACCTCTGATCCAGATTACTGCTGCTATTTGAATAAAGTACAGCCAATGGATGCCGTATTGGCCAAACATGATATATGGATCAATGGGATCAGAGCTGATCAAAGTGCTACGCGAAAGGCGATGAAAGTAGAACAACCCGCTCCTAATGGTGTTACACGCTTTCACCCTATGCTAGACTGGACTAATCGAGATATTTACCAGTATATTAAAGAGCACAATTTACCGAAACATCCATTAGATTCGCAGGGCTATTTGAGTATAGGTTGTGAACCGTGTACCAGAAAGCCGGATCCTGAGATGATGGAAAGGGAAGCTAGATGGTATGGGCTAAACAAGGTAGAGTGTGGGCTTCATACTGAATTGGTATCTAAATAGCGGTTCGAATAAGGTAATAGGAAAGAAATATGAAGGTACTTGTAACTGGTGGTGCAGGATATGTTGGGACAGAATTGGTTAAGCGCCTTTGTGCTAACCCAGAAGTCTCTGAAGTAATTGTCTACGATAATCTGAGCAAGGGTAATTTTAACCTGTTTATAGGACATGAAAAGTTGCACGAGAAAAAAGCAAAGTTTGTTGAAGGAGATATACTAGACACGCGTAAGCTGACCAAAGCACTTAAAGGTGTGGACATAGTATACCATTTGGCGGCTAAGGTTACAACTCCGTATGCAAATAATGATCCTCACTTCTTTGAACAAGTAAACCACTGGGGTACCGCTGAAATGGTGTATGCCATTGAGGAAAGCGATGTTGACAAACTGATATATTTGAGTAGTTCGTCGGTTTATGGTGCCTCGAAAAACTTTGTAACGGAAGATGATGTCCTAAACCCACGTACCTTTTATGGTATATCCAAAATGAGAGGTGAAGATCATGTTCGTCGTGTTTCGAACAAGAAAAAGTCTTACGTTCTTAGAAGTGGGAATGTATACGGATATAGCAAGAGTATGCGCTTCGATGCGGTAATCAACTTGTTCATGTTTGAGTCCAACTACAAGAATAGAATTTCTATTCATGGATCGGGCAACCAAACCAGAGGTTTTATTCATATTGATACCTTAGTAAATTATTTGGAACAAATTCTGGTTAAGGACGTTCCGGTGGGTACTTACAATTTGGTTGAAAAAAACCTTTCGGTACTAGATATTGTGGACGTACTTAAAGAGGAGATATACCCAACATTGGAATTCATATTTATTAACCAACATATGAATCTTCGGGAAATGAAAATTGAACCCAATTTAGAGTTGTATAAGCACATTGAAAAGGCCGCTGATCGGTCGCTCATTGAAGAACTCAAGGAGTTCAAAGAAAAATTTGCTTTTAGCTGATAATATTCAATATTCCCATCCTTAATCATTTACTGTAAAGTTGTTGAGAATGGGTACTTCTAACACTTGAACCTTTCTCATAATAGTTGATGTAGCTTCTCTTCTACATATTTATCTAGTTGTCGTCAATGCACTGGCCAATTCCGCTTCTTCGGCATGGTCCAATTTTCTAGTTACTGTCTGATAGCCATAATTTACTCAAAGCTTAATGCCATTTTTGGTAATTAAAGTTGCACTGGTCTACGTCAGTTTTTTTTAATCTGAGTAAAAGTGAAAAATGCAGACCTATAAGTACTAGGTGCCGACAGTCGTCGAACTTTTTAACGAATAAGAAGGGAAAAAAGTAGAAAAATACACGTCGTTACATAGTCCAAATGGTATAATAGTTCATGATCATAGGGGAATGACCTTGTTCTAATGTCCTATAGTTGTGAACCGATTATTAATTATGAAAAGAACATTATGGCCACTATTAATTATTCTGTTTTTATACTCTTGTACTGAAGACTTCGAAAGTGAGGATGAAGACTACTACACGGAATATATTGATGGAGTTGGTGCGGTAATAGAACATGATTTAGGAGAGCTTCCGATGATTGATGCTGTAACCAGTGGTATTGAAGGAAGAATTAGAGTGACGCGTGGACCAGTGCAGAAAGTAACCATTTATGCTCAGGAGAATATTTTTAGACTTATTGAGTATGAAGTTGATGAAGGACATTTTACGGTGAGCATGAATCCAGATGTGAATATCAGAAATGCGAAGGAAGTGGAGGTAAATGTGCAATTAGCTAATGAGGTCGAGGTGGTATCTATGTTTGGCTCAGGAAGAATCGATCTTCAAGGTGAAAGCCAAAAGCTCTTGACTGTTTTACTCGTTGGTACTGGACAAGTGGACGCTTTTGACTTGCCAGTGGAAAGGTGTCTGATCAATGTGGTTGGTGCAGGAGACTGTAAGCTTAACGTCTCCAAAGAAATCGCAGGGGTATACACGGGCATAGGAAATATACAGGTAAAGGGTAGCCCGTTGGTGAACTTAGAAGGCAAAGGCTATGGCTCCATTTCCTTTGAAGATTAAAAGAACTAGTCAACTAAGGTATTTGTTAAAAGAATTTTTGAATCTAAGTCTGTGCGATCAAGGGCTTTGACTTCAAGCAATACTTCATATTGATCTGGAACCTTATTCCATTTTTTGGACATATGAGCGGATATTTGATCAGACAGTTTTTTGTCTGTAAAGCACTTTAGTGATTGTGTAACAGAACCATCCCATAGTCCAGATAGCATGACGATTTGGTTCTTATTTGGCCCGTTAAACTTTCCTATAAACCCATAATCAACGTGTGACAGATTAGGCTTCCCAAAAGGTTTAAATTCTTGCTGATTAGTCGAATCTGTATATAGATATGTGCCATTTTGAGTGAATTCAAAATGGCTTTTTTGAAAATAATTCATGAAGATCCCCATAGACTTCTGTAGTCCAATGAACACAATGTCGTAGTCTCGTAGATCCTTAGCACTTACTTTGGAGCGCATTCGGATTTGAAAGTCTTTATTATTTTTCGTTAGAAAGTAGGTTACCGACCTTATCCAATCAGCACTATTTTGGATAAGAAAAGAATAATGATGTGGTTCATATAAAACAGAGGTGTCCTGATGGTCTTCAACCAGTTTTTCGAATTCCTGGGAAGTATTGATCTGATATTCACGTATAGTTCTTTTTTTACCTGTAGCTCTATTGGTCTCTTCAAAAATGTACATGTCTCCCAAAACGATAAGAAGAGGTTTATTGCTGGTAAGGATGTCAGACCATAACTTACTCGACTGACCTATTGACTGTGATGGGCGTTTGAAATAAAATACCGTACTGATTATTAATACCAGAAAAGTGGCAGCGAGGAATGCCAGTGCAGATCGCCTTTGGACTAGGTTTACCCCGAGAGGAGCGTAGCTTTTGGTATCACCTCTTTTTTCTAAGATAAGCTGATAGCTTCCTTTTGGGATGCGGATCTGATATTCATCGCTGATACCTTCCTCTTGATAGTAGGTGGCTAGTCTCTTTCTAAGATTATGAACGTATACTCGCGTTTTTCCAGTGTCAAAATCTTTTGCTTCTTCGTGACCGAATACATGTGCAGCGATTGTCGTTTCTTTTGGTACTTCGCCTTTCAAGGAAGACTCCACTAAGAACCTTAATAATTCCTTGCCTGAGTTATATTTCTTGAAGGTAGTACTGTCGATTACTCGATTTGCGAAATAAGAGAGTTTTTGTTCCATGAAGAGTAGTCCAAAAATAATGAAAACTACGGTTTACTCATGCTTTTAAGTGATTGGTATTTAAGTAATTGGTTGTTAGTTTGTTATGTGTGTTTTCGAACCTTTCTCTAACCGTAATTAACGGTTAATTAACCCCTTTTTTCCATATCTCTTTCCTAAAATGGTACCTGAGTTTCAATCGATGGTAGGTTGGAATTCATGGTAAAGACATCTAATTAATTATTCGGAGTTGCTAATAATTCCATTTTAGACAATAAACGATTTCATGGTTTTGAATCCCAGTTTATCCTATATGCGAGTAGCAAAAGTTGTTTTCGGCTTTGGTTTTTTACGCTTAATCTTATTGGTATTAATCGGTACTTTTTTTTCCTGTACATCTAGTAGTATACCTCAAGAAGTGGTATTGGAAATAGAAGGTTTACCGGAAGAGTTGGATTATAACTTTCATGTCAAGCCTATATTATCAGATAAATGTTTTGGGTGTCACGGACCTGATGCGGCTAATAGGAAAGCGGAGTTTAGATTAGATACCCATCAAGGAGCCCTGAAGACTTTACAGGCCGAAGAGACGCGGAGAGGTATAGTGCCGGGTAGTATAGAAAATAGTGAAGTGCTGACGCGTATTTTTCATGTCAACGAAGCGTTAGTTATGCCTCCTGTTTCTTCTCACCTAAGTCTTACGGATAGGGAAAAGGCGATTATAACCAAATGGATAAAAGATGGTGCGGAGTACAAGCGCCATTGGTCACTAATACCTTTAGCTCCTGTTGAAATTCCTAATGAATCAAAGAACTTAACGAATCCAATAGACCAGTTTGTCCTTCAACAGCTACGGTCAAAAGGACTTGATTTTAATGAAAAGGCATCTCCATCAACACTTTTACGAAGAGCTTCTTTCTCATTAACAGGTCTTCCGCCAAGTCTGCCTGATATTAAGGCTTTTGTTAGTAATAAGAGTTCGACAGCTTATTCCAAATTAATTGATGATTTACTATCCAGACCTTCTTATGGGGAACGCATGGCTGCAGATTGGATGGATGTAGCTCGGTATGCCGACAGTGATGGGTATTTAGATGACAAACATCGGGAGTTTTCACCATGGAGAGATTGGGTAATTGGAGCATTTAATAAAAACTTATCATACGAAGAGTTTGTAACGCTGCAATTGGCAGGAGATTTATTACCAGAGGCGACGAAAGAAACCATTTTACCCACAGCCTTTAATCGCTTACATAAGCGGAACTCTGAGGCAGGTATTATTTTCGAAGAGTTTCGTGTTGAACATAATGCCGATAGAACCAATACCTTGGGAAAGGCCTTTTTAGGTCTTTCTGTAGAATGCGCGCGTTGTCATGATCATAAATACGACCCAATATCACAAAAAGACTACTACTCGATATATGCCTTTTTCAACCAAACCAATGATTTGGGAACTGCTGTGTATGGTCCCGATCAGACTCCAGGGCCTGCTTTGCTCTTAACGAGTGAAGAAGAAGAAGATAGACTACGAGCGATTAGAAGTTATATCGACTCTTTAGAAAAATCCCATGTGCCTCGGAAGTCTAATTTCAAGGTTTCAAAAGTTCAAGTTCAGCAGGCACTAGAAAAGAAGATTGTTGCGCACTACGACTTTAATCATGTTAGTGGTGGTCAGACACCGGAGTCGAAACACCGTGTTGGTGCTGCCACGCTAAAGGGTGAAATACTAAAGCCTGGAGTGAATGGGACGGCTTTTTTTGTGAGTGACTATAACTCCGGGAAGTTGGCTAAGAAAGTAGGATGGTATGATCGCACGGACCCTTTTTCGGTGGAGCTGTGGATCAAACCTGATACCCTATATACAGAAGCGAGTATCTTGGCACATTGCGAAAACTTAAGGTTGGGTTTTAAAGGATACCATATCTCACTTGACCACAATCGAGTACGGTTTAGTATGTCACATTCCTGGCCCCAAAACGCCTTACAAGTGACGACCCATCAAAAGATAACTATAGGGGAGTGGGTTCATCTTGTAATTACCTATGATGGTTCTAGTAAAGCTAACGGTGTTGCGATATACATTAACGGTGATCGACAAGATTTGAAGACCGATTTAGATCATCTCTACAAAGGAATCTTGTATGTCCCGGATATTCATACCTATGGATTTGACGGGATCACAATTGGTTCCAGAGAAAAGTTTGTTCCTTTCAAAAACGGCGGATTAGATGAGATTAAGGTTTATCGTGATCGGCTATCTGCGCTTGAAGTTTGGTATGCATACCAGAGTACTAAAGGAAGTGCTACTCTTGACCTACCTGCTGAACTCAAAGAAGGCTTTGTTGATCAAAACCTAAATGAACACCTAAAAAAGAAGCGAAATAGACTTAATCGTGCTCGCGAACAAGAAAACGATTTGGTGAATGAAATCGAAGAGATTATGGTCATGGGAGACCTGCCCGAAGGGAGAAAGACTTACCTGCTTGAAAGAGGTGTTTATAACGCGCCGGGTGAGGAGGTAAGCCCTTCTACTCCATCTGAAATTCTTCCTTTTGAGGATAAATATCCGAAAAACAGATTGGGACTTGCTCAATGGCTATTTGACCCAAAAAACCCACTTACAGCGAGGGTTTACGTAAATCGAATATGGCAAATGCATTTTGGTCGAGGACTGGTCAAGACCGCTGAGGACTTTGGAAATCAAGGAGATCTGCCTTCTCACCCTGAGTTACTGGATTGGTTAGCGAATTATTTTGTTGAATCGGGTTGGGATATCAAAGCCTTACATAAGCTGATTCTTACTTCAAAAACCTATCAGCAAAGCTCTAAATGTGCTCCTGGACTTCGAGAAAGAGATCCGGAAAATGTTTTTTTGGCTAGAGGTCCTAGTTATCGACTGCCGGCAGAAATGATTCGCGATAATGCTTTGGCCACTAGCGGACTATTGGTAAATAAAGTAGGTGGTAAAAGTGTGTATCCATATCAGCCTGAAGGTCTTTGGGATGGTCTAACCACCAAGGGATGGGCATACAAGTACTTGATCGAGCCTGGGGAGGGATTGTACAGACGTAGTCTGTATACTATTTGGAAGAGAACGTCAGCTCCTCCTTCTATGCAAATTTTTGATGTATCAGATAGAAGTACTTGTGAAGTACGACGAACGGTTTCAAGCACTCCTTTACAAGCCTTGGTTTTGCTAAACGATCCTCAGTTCATTGAAGCAGCCAGGGTAATGGCAGAAAATATTTTAAGTAAACACAGTTCTCAGAGTACGAGTCTTAATGATGCTTTTATGCTTACCACAGGTAGAGAGGCCGAAGGCAAGGAGTTTGACCAAATAAATAGATTTTATGAACAGGAACTCGAACACTTCAAAAATAATCGAAAAGAGTGTTTGGAGTACCTAGAGGTTGGCTATCAAAAGCTAAAAGTCGGACAATCATTACCCGAATTAGCTGCACTGGCTGTTGTGATTAATTCTCTCATGAATACTTCTGAGGCTTATACCATGTATTAATTGTATTAAAATGAAGAAAGACGAATATCATCAATTTATAAATCACAGGGTCAAAGAAACGCGACGAGATTTCCTGAAAAAAACGGCTATGGGCCTTGGATCTATGGCTCTGGGAAACTTGATCAATCCATTAAAAGCAAACGATCTTGAAAATGGTATATTAGGAGCATGTCATTTTCCTCCGAAAGCAAAACGGGTTATTTATCTGTTTCAAAGCGGAGGCCCATCTCAAATTGAGACGTTTGACTTTAAACCAGATCTAAGGAAATGGCACGGCACAGAAATTCCTGATTCGGTGAAGGGTAAGCAGCGCAATTCGGGAATGGTGGCAAATCAATCCACTTTTCCTCTGGTGCAGTCAATTTATGATTTCAAGCAATATGGTCAGACAGGAGCTTGGGTAAGTGAACTCTTTCCACATACAGCAGGAATTGTTGATGAGCTTTGCATCATTAAATCTATGTATACCGAGGCCATAAACCACGAACCTGCGGTTATGTTCATGCAAACGGGGTCACAGTTTGGTGGGCGACCTTCAATTGGTTCGTGGTTAAGTTACGGCTTAGGAACAGACAATAAAGATCTCCCAAATTTTGTAGTGATGTTATCCCATGGTAAACATGGACAACCGCTCAACTCTCAGGTTTGGGGAAATGGTTTTCTCCCTTCTCATCACCAAGGTGTACAATTCCGTTCAGGCAAAGACCCAGTATTATATCTTTCTAATCCATCGGGAGTTCATAAGAGTGATCGTCGACGCGCTTTAGACTTTGTGAAGTCGATGAATGGGTTTCAACATGACCTTTGGGGAGACCCGGAAATAGAATCTCGAATCAACCAATACGAAATGGCATTTAAAATGCAAACGTCAGTTCCCGATGTTGTCGATGTCACTAATGAGTCTGACGCTACTTATGCGTTGTACGGAGAAGACGCTCGAAAACCAGGGACGTACGCGGCAAATTGTTTGTTGGCTCGAAAACTAGCAGAAAAAGACGTAAAGTTCATTCAGCTCTATCATGCCGGTTGGGACCAACATAATAACCTTCCATCAGGAATTAGAGCACAGGCCAGAGATACTGATCAGGCCACTGCAGGACTTATTAAGGATCTAAAACAACGCGGTCTATTGGAAGATACCTTGGTGGTATGGGGTGGTGAATTTGGTAGAACCAGCTTTTCGCAAGGAGCGCTGACTGCCGGTAACTACGGACGTGACCACCATCCTGGGTGCTTTTCGATGTGGATGGCTGGTGCTGGTGTCAAACCGGGGGTGTATGGCGAAACCGATGAGTTTAGCTATAATGTTGCTCATAACGGTGTACACGTGCATGATTTTCAGGCTACCATGTTACATCTTCTTGGTATTGATCATGAGCGACTGACCTTCAAATATCAGGGTAGAAGATTTCGCCTCACTGATGTACATGGACATGTGGTGAAAGATATTTTGACATAAAAACAAAAAACACTAAAGGAAATGATGAGTAAAAATGAGTCTGTCTCTAAGGATCGTAGGGGATTTATAAAATCAGCTGCCATGGCCGGGTTGGGAGTGTCTATATTTAATTTTCATATTCTTAAAGCGGCCATACCCAAGGGAGAGATAATCGGTCATGGAGACTTTAAGTACCAAATCGATAGAGTCTGGGGAGATTTGAACCCTGCAAAAGTTCCGGTAATCAACTGCCATGAAATGGTTCAAGATCAGTCTGGACGATTAATTATGGTTACGGACCACCCTAAGAATAATGTTATCATCTATGACAAGTCTGGTAAGCTCTTGAACACCTGGACGCTAAATTTTGAAGGGGCGCATGGATTGACCATACATGACGAAGGAGGCGAAGAGTTTCTCTATATAACCGATTTTATAACAGGCACGGTGGTTAAATGTACTTTGAAGGGAAGGGTAGTACTCACTTTGCCGCACCCGAGATCTTTTGGTTTGTACGAAGATTGTGCCCCTTATAGACCTACAGAAACAGCGATAGGTCCAAATGGAGATATATATGTAGCAGACGGATATGGCTCCCAATATATGCTGCAGTTTGACCGTGAGGGTAATTTTATTCGCAAGTTTGGTGGTAGTGGATTTCGAGATAAAAGGATGTTTAAAGAAGCACACGGCATTACGTTAGATACGCGAGATAGTAGTAATCCTACGCTTCTGTGTACTGCGAGAATTAAAAATACATTTAAGAGATATAGTCTGGATGGACAATACCTTGAAGATATTTATCTGCCAGGGGCTTTTGTAAGTCGGGCGGTAATTGACGACGATATGCTATATTCTGGAGTATGCTACAGCATGACCGCTGATAACTACAACATGCATGAAAATAAAGGGTTTGTAACTATTCTCAATGGTGATAATAAGGTGGTTTCCAACCCTGGAGGTACTAGACCTGAATATGATAAAAATGGCAGACTACAGCTGATGCAACAATCAGAGCCAATATTTAAGCATTGCCATGATGTATGTGTAGATGAAGATAAAAATTTGTACGTATGCCAATGGAACGCTAATAACGTATATCCATACAAACTTCATCGCGTCTAGAATGGAAAGTTGGAATATATTCATTGGAAGGTTTCATCCTTTAGTTGTTCATCTTCCAATAGGTTTTTTATTGATGGCCACTATACTTCAATGCTTAATCGTCTTTTTGCCAAAGTACTTTCGACAACTTAAGTTATCGGTTACGATTGGGTTGGTCTTAGGTTTAATTGGTGCGGTGCTATCCGCAATTGTAGGCTTGTTGTTAGCAAAAGGGGGAGGATATGAAGCCCAAAGTCTGCAATGGCATCAATGGTTGGGGTATGTCCTAGTTTTATTTACGGTTGCCCTACTAGCCATTCGTTTATACTTAGACCTTTCAGAAAAGCTAATCCTCGGTATGTTGCTAGTACTATCGATTATATTATCTGTTACTGGCCATCTCGGTGGAAACTTGACGCATGGTGAAACATACCTTACGGACTACGCTCCAGCACCGGTAAAGACAGTTTTGGGAGTTCGGGAAGATTCGTTAGCGTCTGAAATACCATCTAATTTAGATTCAATTTATGTCTATGAGCATCTTATAAAACCAATTTTAAGGGAGAAATGCGTTTCTTGTCATAATACGCAAAAGGCCAAAGGTAAACTATCATTGAGTACACCAGAAACGATGGAAAAGGGAGGGGAATCTGGCAAGCCATTTGCCGCACGTTCACTTGAGCATAGCGTTGGTTTCCTAAGGGTGGCCATGAATCCTGATAATCCCAAGTATATGCCCCCCAAAGGAGAAGGACTAAGTTATGCTGAGGTTCGGCTCATTCGATGGTGGATACTTGCGGGTGCAGATTATGAGTCTCGCCTCGTAGATTATCAATTGGACGAAGAGGTCAGCTGGTTACTCGCCAGCAACTATTCTATTGATACGAAGCCTAAACCATTTTATGAGTTGGTCAAAGTTGATCAACCATCTGCAAAAGATATTGACAAATTGAATGCGCTTGACTTCAAGGTTCGTCCGATCGCTCAAGGAAGCCCTTTACTGCAAGTGCGACTTTTCACAAAGGACATTAGAGAGCAGCATATCAATGCATTAGAGAGTGTTAGCGAGCAATTGGTATGGTTAGACCTATCAGATTGCGGCGTTCGCGATGGGCATTTATCTAAAATTTCGACTTTTAGAAATTTGAATAGGCTTCAGTTAAGGAATAACCCGGTTACAAAAGAAGGAATTACTAAACTAGACAAATTGGAACACTTAGAGTACTTGGGTTTGTACGGCATAGCATGGTAGAGTCTATTGACTCTACGGGCTATGCCTCTAAGTATTGACAGAGGTACGCGGTGTTACCTTCAGCTTTAACCTTGAAATTGCTGTTCGCTGGAACATCAAACTTGGTGCCTGGTCCAAAGGTCTCCCATTCTGTACTGTCAGGTAATTGAACGGTTAAGGTTCCTTCTATTACCGTCATCACCTCAGCTTTAGCCGTGCCAAATTCATACTCACCATCAGCCATTACTCCAGAGGTGAAGTTTCCATTCTGATTTGAGAAGGCCAATGAGGCTACTTTGCCTTCGAAATAATTATTTACATCAAACATGGTGCAAATAAATGCCATTGTAAGGGTAAAAAAAAGACTCACCTAGGCGAGTCTTTTTTGTGTTATTGGTTAAACCAGGTTTATCTCTGAATTTTCAGTTTTCTGACAATGGTACCCGAAGCCAACTTCAGCTTAAGTATATAAACTCCATTGCTCAAGCCGTTGACTTCCAGTTTTTTATTGTTCGAACCTATTTGGAGATCTAAAAAAAACTTCTTAGCAATCTGTCCTGAAGTGTTGATTAGTACGCCTTCCACGGTTTGGTTTGACAATGACTGAATGTTAAGAT
>CAYMST010000034.1:0-13770 GCA_964393115.1 uncultured Roseivirgaceae bacterium
AAAGGCTTGGTTTATGTAAAATGTAATGAAGATGGCTCGTATAAGTCCTCTGTTGATAAATTTTATAGCCAAGAAAACCTGAAAGGATGGGCAGAAAGGTTTGCTGCCAAACCTGGTGACTTAATACTTATTCTAGCCGGTGAGAAAGGAAAAACGCAAAGTGCGCTAAATGTTTTAAGGCTTCATATGGGAGATGAACTTGGTCTCCGAGATAAAAACACATTTGCTCCTTTGTGGGTTTTAGACTTCCCACTTTTAGAATGGGACGAAGAGACAGAACGTTACCATGCCATGCACCACCCGTTTACTTCGCCAAACAAGGACGATTTCTCTAAACTGGATTCAGCTCCTGGTGAGGTAAGAGCAAATGCCTACGATATGGTGATTAACGGCGTAGAAGTAGGTGGCGGATCTATAAGAATTCATGATCGCCCAACTCAAGAAGTAATGTTCAAGCATCTTGGGTTCACTGAGGAAGAGGCCAAAGAACAGTTTGGTTTCCTTATGGACGCCTTTGAGTACGGTGCTCCTCCACATGGTGGAATTGCCTTTGGGTTCGATAGGTTATGTGCTTTATTTGGCGGTTCAGATTCTATCCGTGATTACATTGCCTTCCCTAAAAACACCTCTGGTAGAGATGTCATGATAGATTCTCCGTCGAAAGCGGACGAAAAGCAATTAGGAGAGTTATTTTTAGAATCAACGACTGCATTGGTCTCGGAATAACCAAGCATATAATGCCCGCACATAATCGTGTGGGCATTATATTTCTTGATTTAGATCACGTGTCTACCGTTATCTTCTTTGATGAATCGTTCTTGAGAATCTTTTATGGCCTCAAGAGCGGATACTTCATCTTCCCAGCCTTCTACACCAACTTTCTTCTTCTCCAGATCTTTATAAACTCTAAAAAAGTGCTCAATCTCACTTTTTAAGTGAGGATTTACGTCGTCTAGTTTCTTTAGTTTATTCCAAATAGGATCATTAACTGGTACGCAAAGTAATTTGGCATCTGGTCCTTTCTCATCATGCATTCTAAACAATCCTATAGGTCTTACCTCAATAAGACAACCCGGAAACGTCGGCTCAGAAACTAATACCAATGCATCAAGAGGGTCGCCGTCAAGTGCAAGGGTTTCAGCTACGAAACCGTAATCCGCTGGATAGTGCATAGAAGAAAAGATCATTCTGTCGTATCTGATTCTTTTCTTTTCAAAATCGTATTCATATTTGTTTCGCGTACCCTTAGGAATCTCCACGAGTACGTCAACCGTCAATTCACTCATTTTCAAATAGTTTTAAAATATTCTTATCCTTGGTGTAAATTATGGCGGCGAAACTACAGCTTTAATTTAGAATGTACTTAGAAAGAACCTGTTTCAGCGAAATATTTAACATCTATTTAAAACTCAGCAAGGTTTTCGAGTGGTTTTATAGTGCTAGGCTCAGACATAGTGCTCAAAATCAGAAAAATATAATTCATTAATTTGTTTTGTAACATCCTGATTTAAGATTTTTATGTATACATTTGCAGACCTTTTTTGAGGGTAGGGTAAAACGTGTAAAAAATGAAAAAAGGAATTCATCCAGATTATAGACCTGTAGTTTTTTTAGACACCACAAGTGACTATAAGTTTCTCACTAAGTCAACTATGACTTCAGATGAGACAATCAAGTGGGAAGACGGTAATGAATACCCGGTTATTAAAATAGAGGTTAGCTCAGCTTCTCATCCTTTTTATACTGGTAAGAAAATCTTCTTGGATACAGCAGGTAGAGTTGAGAAATTCAACAAGCGTTACAAGAAAAAATAAGAATTTGCTTAATTCAAAAATCGAAAGTCCTCAGGAAAAATATTTCTTGAGGACTTTTTTTTTAATATTTATGCCGAATTTAGGCAAGTAAGTATTCAGATGCATATAGCCCGCATATGCGGGTTTGGCGCTAGTGGCTAAATTCCATAAACGTTAACAATCTACCACCCATGAACATTGTCTTGATTGACTTACCAGATCATTGGAATCAGCTTCTTCCTTTCACCTATACCAGGCCAATAAGTGAAATTAGAGTTGGCGTATTAAAAATTGCTGACAAATGGAGAAACAGAATCAATAGGGATGTGTCATATTCCACTGAGGAATATTTATCACATAAATTCCCTGAACTTGGTGGTGATGATATTTTGTACATTAATAGCACCATTCTTCCAGATGATGCCATCCTTAGAAGGCTATTAACGTTGAAATCAGGTGATGTTTTGTATGGTGGTGAAGACTTTATAGCCGCTCGGTCTGACAAACCGCTCAGTGAGGCCATCAAACGACAAAATTTCGAGGGGTTTACAAAAAAAGAATACTCCGCCAAGTATTCACATTTGACGTATCCAAGTGATATTTTTAGGCTTAACGGTGAAGAAATACGCGCGGACTTCGATCTAATCACTTTAGGTTGGGAAAGTGAGGAGATTACGGACCCACATACCATGGTATATGATGTTAATCGGATTTTCGTAGAAGAAGGGGCACAAATACGAGCATCAGTCATAGATGCTACTACTGGACCTGTATACATAGGCAAAGACGCTACGGTAGAGCCCGGCTCTGTAATTCGCGGGCCATTCGCTCTTTTACCAAATGCCACCATTAATATTGGCACCAAGGTAAGAGGAGATACCACCGTAGGTCCTTATTGCAAGGTGGGTGGTGAAATATCAAACACGGTATTCTTTGGTTATGCGAACAAAGGACACGACGGGTTCATAGGTAATAGCGTTGTTGGTGAATGGTGCAATTTTGGTGCGGGTACCAATGTGTCTAACCTCAAAAACAATTATACTCAGGTAAAAGTCTGGGATTACCCTAAAAAAGGGTTCCGTAAAACGGATCTAACATTTCATGGACTGCTGATGGCTGATCACGCCAAGTGCGGCATCAACTCCATGTTCAACACAGCAACTACAGTGGGGGTAGGGGCAAATATATTTGGGGCCGGGTACCCAAGAACTTTTATTCCTTCTTTTTCATGGGGTGGAGCTTCTGGGTACAGCACGTTTAATCTAGAAAAATTCTACGAAATGACAGAATTAGTCATGCAAAGAAGAAAACGATCCCTCAATACTGTTGATATGGACATTTTGAAACATATCTTTGAATCCACTGAAAATTATAGAACGTGGGATAAAAAGTAATCCATGAGATTCGCTGAAATACCAGGGCTGCAAGAAGAAAAAAGCCTACTTATCAACGCTGTCAAAAATAACCATGTGGCTCATGCCCAATTGTTTTTTGGAGCAGAAGGCACTGGTAATTTAGCACTAGCTTTAGCATTTATATCGTACTTAAACTGTCTAAATCGACAAGAACGTGACTCTTGTGGGGAGTGCAGCAACTGTACTAAAATCGATAAGCTAGTTCATCCTGACATAAATTTTGTCTTTCCAGTGGTCTCGACCAAAAAATTCTCTGGAAAAGATGCCGTTAGTTCTAATCACCTTCCAAGCTGGCGTGAACAGATCTTATCCAATCCATACACATCATTAAACGATTGGTATGAGAAACTAGATGCCGAAAACAAGCAAGGTAATATCTCAAAAGAAGAAAGCCGTCATATTGTTAAGGCCTTGTCGCTTAAGGCTTTCGAAGCGGAATATAAGGTTATGCTAATTTGGCTACCGGAGCTAATGCACGTGACAGCAGCGAATGGTATCTTGAAGATCCTTGAAGAGCCACCTAACAAAACCATCTTCTTACTAGTATCAAATGACTACGAGAAGCTTCTATCTACCATCCTATCGAGGACACAGCTTTTTAAAATCAAACCGTTTTTAGATGATGAGCTAACTACCATTCTGTCTGGCTTGAATATGACCCATAGTGATCATGGGCAAGCTATTCGTCTAGCTTCAGGAAGTGTAAGCAAGGCTATTCAAATTATTCAGAATAAGGAACACGAAAGCGAAGCTAATTTCATCAATTGGATGCGTTCTTGTTGGAAAAATGACTTCTCGCACTTGGTTGCTTTAGCGGATGAATTTGCGGGAAGCAGTAAAGTCAAACAAAAGTCTCTTCTAAATCAAGGTCTTAACGTCTTACAAAGTGGTTTAAAAACAGTATTTGGGGGCAACGATGACGAATCGGAATTAAGCTTCGCGGATAAATTTGTGAAAGCGCTCAACCTTAACAGCATGGAGCAAATTTCTCAAGCACTTAATGAAGCGTTATACCATCTAGAAAGAAATGCCAATCCTAAGATTCTCTTTCTCAGTCTATCTATGGATATTGGTTCACTATTGAAATCATAAATACATTGGCAAAAAAGATAAAAATAGGTACACGAAATAGTAAGCTCGCTCTTTGGCAAGCGGAACACGTAAGTGATGTACTAAGTCAACATGGGTTCGACACCGAAATTATAGCTATTGAAACCAAAGGGGATAAGGTTCTCAACGTATCCATTTCCAAAATTGGCAGTAAAGGGGTTTTTACCGAAGAGCTTGAGGAAATGCTGCGTGATGGATCCGTGAGTATAGCGGTACACAGTGCTAAAGACGTGCAATCAAGCCTACAAGAAGGCTTCGAACTCATCGCCTTTAGCCAACGTGAAACACCTACCGATGTATTAGTTTCACGAGAAAAAATAGACCTAAACACCAAGGTTAGAATAGGTACTTCTTCAACACGCCGACGAGGATTATTGCGTCATTACTATCCACAGTTGGAACTTGTGGACATGCGAGGAAATTTACAAACGAGAATCGCCAAAATGGATGACGGGAAGTGTGATGCCCTGCTCTTGGCCTATGCTGGTGTTCACAGAATGGGATATGATGAGCTTATCACACACCACTTAGACATCAAGACATTCACCCCTCCTGTCGGACAAGGTGCCTTGGCCATTGAATGTCATCAAGGCCTCGATTCGAAACTGAAAGCAGCTGTAAGAGACCTGCTTAATGATAGTCATACCGAAAAGTGTTTATTGACAGAAAGAGCATTCTTAAAAACACTTGAAGGAGGATGTAGTATTCCTTCTTTTGGGCATGCTACTTTTGAAAACGGAGAAGTTATCTTCAATTGTGGTCTTGTCAGCCTTGACGGTTCAAAAATCGTAAGGAAGACCATGAGAGGCAGTAGTCCAGAAGAGGTAGGAGTAGCAGGAGCAAAAGAATTGCTGAAAGATGGCGGTGACGAAATACTAAAAAAGATAAAAGAAGAGTTAGTATAAATCTTAGGAAATGTTGAGACCTAGTAGAATAATCAGATATCAAATCACTTCTAAACTAGGCTTTATTTAAATTGAAATCAATGAAAAAAATATTAGCAGTTCTAGCGCTTTGCACAGTTTTTGCATGTTCTGGAGATAAGAAAAGCACAGCAGAAGATGCTCCTAAAGATGAGCATGTAAAAGAATTGATGGCCTTTCTTAAAGACAAGAAAAAAGATTATCTCATCACCATAACCACGGATATGGGGGTTATGCAAGGCATCTTGTTTGATCAAACCCCTAAGCATAAAGAGAACTTTATCAAACTAGCGCAAGAAGGTTTTTTTGACAGCACCAATTTTCACCGGGTTATAAAAGACTTTATGATTCAAGGGGGTGATCCTAATTCTAAGGATGACGACCCATCTAATGATGGCCGAGGTGGGCCAGGATATACAGTAGACGCAGAATTTCGGGATAATCTATATCACGTGAAGGGAGCATTGTCGGCAGCCAGGCAAGGTGATGCGTCAAACCCTCAAAAGCGATCATCAGGTAGTCAATTTTATATTGTACAGGGTACCACAATGTCAGAAAGTGAGATCACTTCTTTCGAAGAAAACATCAATGGGCAGCTCAAACAACGGATATTCAATGAAATGATGCAGGAGGACGAGTATGCCAGCTATCGCGAGCGATTAATGGAGTATAGAACTTCAGGAGACCAACAGGGCTACTTAAACGTCATTAATGAACTACAGCCGATCATCGAAAAGCGTGGTGGTGAAGAATATTTCAAGTTCCCCGAAGACCAAATCCAGGCCTATCAAAATGTAGGCGGCACCCCACATTTGGATAGAAATTACACTGTCTTTGGACTTATTGTCAAAGGCATTGATGTATTGGACAAAATAGCGGCTGTGCCTGTGGGTGGACCACAGAGAAGCACTCCTGAAGATGAGGTGAAGATGACTATTACGGCTGAAGAGGTAAAAGTGAAGAAAATCTTGAAACTTCTTGAGATAGAGCTTTAAAACTCAGAGTATATAAAGTCTCTTTAAAAGCTGATTTAAAATCTAGTAATATACCGTTCGAGCCAACTCCTCTGTGTAATTATTTTATGGATTCCATATAAACTCAAACTATGAAAAAAGTACTCATCACCGGAGCCAATGGGTTATTGGGGCAAAAACTTGTAGAGCTGTATCTAGAGAACAAATCAGATTTTGAACTGATTGCTTCGGGTAAAGGCTCCAATAGGAACCCTACCAACAAACAAAATCAGTACACTTATGCCGAAATGGATATCACCGACGGCACGAATGTACTTTCCGTATTTCAGCAGTATAAACCTGATGCCGTTATCCACACTGCGGCTATGACGAATGTCGATGAATGTGAAAAAAACCAGAAAGGCTGTTGGAAACTAAATGTTGAAGCCACTCAAAATATTATTAATGCTTGCAAAAAGGGTGGAACTTATCTACTTCACTTATCCACGGATTTTATTTTTGACGGTAAAAATGGACCTTACTCAGAGGAAGACGAAGCGATTCCGATCAGCTACTATGGTGAGTCTAAGCTAGAGGCAGAGAAACTTGTTGTCAGCAGCGAGTTAAACTGGGGCATCGCCCGCACCGTGCTGGTTTACGGAATAACTCCAGCTATGAGTCGATCGAATATTATTCTATGGGTCAAAAAGAGTATAGAGGAAAAGAAACAAATCTACGTCGTGAACGACCAATGGCGTACCCCAACACTGGCTGAAGACTTAGCAATGGGGTGTTTCTTGATGGTAAAGCAAAAAGCTTCTGGGATTTATAATATTTCTGGTGATGAGCTCATGAATCCTTACGAAATGGCACTTGCTACCGCTGATTATTTCGACTTAGACAAAAGCTTCATCACAGAGACAGATGGTTCGCGGTTTAGTCAGCCAGCGAAAAGACCTCCTAAAACTGGTTTTAATATCGAAAAGGCAAAAAACGATCTTGGGTATCAACCCAGGTCCTTTAATGAAGGGATTGAAATGCTTGCCGGCCAAATGAGTTTATTTACACCAACGAGTTAGTGTAAATGTCCAGTCACCATTTTGTCCGTGATGGTCAGGAGCCTCATTTATTAGTAGAGCATTACAGCGCTGAGGTTTTGACAATTATTGAAGGGCTTCTAGAGTGGTCACCAACTTTGATTGTCACAGAGCAATGCTTAGAAGCTTTTTTAACATCAGGAATCAAGGTCGATTGCATCGTTGCTACCGTTAAAAGGAAGGATTACTTCATCAAAAATTATGAATATCTCCTTCCTTTTCAGGTTATCGATCAACACGAGCTAGAAATCAAGCTCACTGGCGCTGATGCGAACGTGATCGTAAACTCAGAACAACATGTCTACGAGCTATATGAAGCACATCGGAACACAAAGCTCTGCTTTTACACTTCTCAACAAAAGTTCTTCTGCCCGAACCAACTCGTTTTTGAAAAGTGGATCAGTGCTGGACAATCCTTGTTTATACATAATATGGGGCCTACGTTAACTGTACATATATCTGCTGGTGAAAATCATAAGTCCTATAATTTGGAGCAACATCAAAAAACAGCGTTTACTGCAAACGATGACATTATCGCGAAGATTGATTTTTCCCATACCGATATTTTATTGTCACAACCATTGAATTGACTTTGCCGGATATCATATTTGCCATATGAATCTCCGTCTAATGGATCGACCATTATTTTGGTTGATATTCGCCGGGCTCTTTGCATTTGCAGTTGGCTCTCACCTTAATTTCCTTCCGCTTCGATTTGAAGAGCCGAGACGTGCTATTGTGGCTCTGGAAATGATGTTAAATGGCGATATGATTAAGCCGACCATAAATGGAGTTGATTATTTTAACAAGCCCCCCATTTACAACTGGATATTAGTAGGACTTTTCAATTTATTCGGGTTTGAAAACTGGGTAATTAGAATGCCTACCGTTTTATCCCTGATGCTAATAGGCATTCTACACTTCTTTATATTCAAGAATTGGCTAGGAAAAACAGCTGCGGTACTTTCAAGCATTTTCTTTGTGACAAGTGCTGATATTCTCTTCTATTTTTCCTTTCAAGGCGAGATTGACATGTTTTATACACTTATTGTGTATCTACAATTAGTCTCCATAGGATATTGGTATTATCACAAACAGAAGGTGCGATACTTGTTTATGGCGTCCTACTTCTTGATGACAGCGGGACTTTTAACTAAGGGCATGCCTTCTTTAGCCTTTCAAGGGCTGACATTGCTAGGAATAGCAGTTGCTGAAAAAAAAGTAAAATGGCTTTTTAGCCCTTGGCACTTGATTGCTATTATCGCTTCTTCACTTGGGTTGATCGGTTTTTTCACTTTATATGAAAATCACGGTGGAGATACACAAGCATACCTAACACGCCTACTTTCACAGTCTACAGAAAGGACAGCCCTCGGCGAGCAATCACTTTGGAACAAGCTAAAACACCTTTTCACCTTTATCGGGTTATTCCTTAGAATATCGCTTCCCTGGGTGTTTTTATGGATATTCAGGTTTAAGAAAATAACATTCTCACAATTACTACAATCGATCTGGGAAAATACAGCGGTACGTTTTGCCATCATATTCCTACTGTCCAACTTATGGCTCTACTGGCTATCCCCTGGAACCCGAAATCGCTATCTGTATATGTTTTTGCCTTTCTTCTTTATCCCTATTGCACATTTCTTACCTGATACTTTGCGGAGTGGGACTTGGCAAAAAAAATGGTTTAAAGGCATCTTTGGAGGTCTGCTGATTGGGTTAGCCCTATTTTGTATATCCTTACCTTTTTTACCCAAAACTGATGTCATTTCGGGCATTTGGTTAATTGCAATTCTTGGGTTAATCGTTATAACTGCGTTGACCCTTTTATTCTTTAAGGCCTCATCTATTGACCGCTTACTTCTTTTCGCCATTAGTCTTCTGGTCATTCGTTCGGTTTTCAATTATTCTATACTACCTGTTCGAAAAGCAGAGGATTTCAAGACAGACTATAAACGCGCAGCGCATGAACTTCAAGCCATTACCAAAGGTCAGCGCCTATACCTCTATGAGCCAAAGACTGTAAACAACTATGGCGTGCCTATATTGGGTGGCCAAGTAAGCTACGGCGAAATCAAATGGCCTCCCTATCAGATATCCTACCATATCTCTAATCTGAACGGACATGTACTTCAACAGACCAGTTCTTTGGAAGACAACAAGTATTACCTGGTAAGCGAACGATTTATGACCAATGAAATGTTAGAACTATGGCGGGTGTATTGCCATAATAGAGGTGAAACTTATTATTTAGTTAGGAAAAAATGAGTTTTTCTACCAGTTACCGGGCGCAACTCTGCATACCTACACGTATAACGGTATTTGGTCGAATCTTTTATCTCTTCACAAACTTTCGTGGATAGTTCTCGTTCAAAATTCTATCAAATTTGAATAGAAAAGTGCGTTATACGCTCATTCTAAATCGAAAGATTTAAAGTAGAAGAAACTAAGTTACATTTACAGATGACTGTAAGCCGGAATTTAACAAGCAGTATAGTTGTCTAATTAAATTTGTTCCAATCACTAAGCAGAAATTTAGATAGAAGATGGAGAGCATACATATCGAGTCTACAAGACTTACGCCCGAGATTGTTTTTGACATAAATGAAAAAACATTTTTGTTCAAAGGGAGATCAAGTCCTGAAAATGCACGTGATTTTTACAATCCCGTTTTTGAAGCGATGGATAAAATTGCCTCGAGCAGCCTTGAGGAAATTACCTTCAATTTTGAATTCGAGTATTTCAACACGAGCTCAAGTAAGTGTTTATTTCGAATTCTAAAAGCCGCCAACGATATACATCAGTCTGGGAAGACTGTTCATGTAAACTGGAGGTTTGATGAAGATGACGAAGACATGCAAGAATCAGGTGAAGATCTTGAAAGCCTTTTAGACATTGAGTTTAATTACGTTGAAAATCAATTCTGAGGAAGAATTGGACAGTAGTATATAGCTTGAATAGGCTTTCTCAACCAAAACCAGATAATCCAAAGTAACGCGCTGTCAAGGAAGTGAGATACGTCCTAACTTCAGTTTACTTCCTTGGTCTCTAAACATTAAGGTCAAGATATTCCAAAACATCCGCGCAACATTCTTGGCTTAAATTTGAAGGAGTATCCTTAAAGAGCAGCTGCTATCAATGATGAAGTAAGTATTCTAAATCATCACTGGTCATAAGGTAGAATTGATGATTACCCCTAAGTTATTGTTCCGATGCATAGGAATAACGTGATATGGAGATTGTTTTAAAAACTATTCTAAAACTAAGTTGCAACTCTTCGAACTTGCTATTAAGTGATTTAGGGAGTGAGTTTATACAACTATCTGATTTTAAATAGCAATTGACGTCTTAGCCGGACTAGGTTAGCACCTCATTGATCATACCAATATACATTTGACATTATCTTCGCAGTAGCACGGTTTACGCCTTATCTAAAACCCATTAAGATCATGTCTAATTTTAACTTCGACTTTCATTGTCATCCTTTTGGCAAACACTTCCTTAGCGCGGAAAGACTAGAAAAAAAAAGGTCTCCAAATAAGAAAATCAAAGGTGGAATCTTACAATTCATTTCTCCGGTAATCGCGTCACAGTCCAGTCTCGGCCAGCTCAAAAAGGGTAACGTGAAGCTATCAGTATGTGGGGTTGTACCTATCGAGAGAGGCTTTTCAAAGCTCATGCTCATCAAGGACCTAGTTGGTACATTTTCCGTTTTAGACAAGAAGTTTATCAAAAATATTAACCACGGAGATTATTATAGTTACCATGACTTGCTCCAAGACGAACTGACGTTTATCCATAATCATTGCCAAAACACTGGAGATGAAGATGTTAAAGTCCTAAGCTCCATAGAAGACTTTCGTGCTGATAGAAGCCATAATCTCATATTGGCCATTGAAGGATCTCATTCCTTCTTTGAACGCTCGTTCGGATACGAGAAATCGTTAGCGGTCAAAGCCAAGCACTATGAGAAGGGAAGTTTTCTCTACTTGACATTTACCCATCTCTCTACAAATGACCTTTGCAATCACGCTTATGGCGCTAAAATTACTGAGAGTAATACCTTCAAACCTAATTTGAGAACCAAAGGAATTAGCCAAGACGGTTTGGAGCTTATCGATATATGTTATGATACTACTTCTGGTAAGCGCATATTGATAGATATTAAACATATGAGCATCGGTGCACGCAGACAGTTCTATCAATATCGAAAAGATAAAGGCTACGATAATATTCCAATCCTAGCCACTCACATGGGATCTTGTGGACTGTCATATGCTGACTTCCTTGGGAATATAGAAACCAAAAACCGTATTAAGGAGTTACCGGATCTTATCAGTATTAATCACAAGGAAATAAGAGGTATTTGTTCAGACAGAAAATCTAAAAACGAAACTAAATTCAACCCTTGGTCTATCAATCTATTTGATGATGAAATCACTGAAATCGTTAATTCCGATGGTTTAATTGGCTTGAGCTTGGACCAACGTATCCTTGGGTTCTCAAAAGAAGAAAATGAAATCATGAGGCTGGACGAATTTGGTGAACTGACTGGCCTCAGTAATAGTGAGCTTGAAAAAATTCCACTTATCGACCTTAGCGAATTCGGGAGTCCTGTGGACAGCAGCTCCGAGCTTAACCCCATTGATCTCAGTTCTGTCGGGCTAAACCTCTTCGGTCGGAAGCGCACCCATCTACGATATATGTGCAATAATATTCTAAGGATGGTAAAAGCCGGCGGAGCCAAAGTATGGGATCATTTGGTTCTTGGTTCTGATTATGATGGGCTTATTAATGCCGTCAACAATTGTAAGAACTCAAGTAAGTTTCCTGAGTTGGAAAAAGACCTTCGGAAAATGTTGCCCATTATGGCTGCTGAGGATCCAAATACAGATTATCATTTGGAAGACGTAGAAGCCAGGGTAAGAGGTCTGATGTGGGAGAATGCTAAGCGATTTTTGGAAAAATATTACACCGCAGACTACCTCAATACAGGTATAATAACAACATAGTTGTCTGAATTAGGAAAGAAGAGATTGATGATACCTTTCGACAACCTCTTCTTTCTAGCCCTCATAGTGGTGAATGTATGATTTTTTAATTATTCAGCTGTGGCATACCCTTTTGCCTGAAGTGAAAATAGCTCGGCATATTTACCTTTTGTATCCATTAGCTCCTCGTGGGATCCAATTTCTGAAAGAGTTCCTCCCTCTAATACTAGAATACGATCAGCCATACGTACAGTGCTGAACCGATGTGAAATGATAACTGTAGTCTTGTTTTTACTCAAGTCGACAAAGCGTTGAAATACTTCATGCTCAGCCCTTGCATCTAAAGCGGCAGTTGGCTCATCTAAGACAATTAGCGGAGAGTCACGAATATAAGCTCTTGCAAGCGCGATTTTTTGCCATTGTCCCCCAGATAAATCAACACCTCCCTCAAAGCGACGCCCAATCATTTGGTCATATTGATTGGGGAGTTCGTCTATAACCGCGGCAGCGAGGCTATCCACCGCTGCTTTTTCAATTTTAGGTTGATCGAGCCTAAAATCAATTTTCCCAACCGCAATATTTTCTGCGGCTACAAAATTATACTTTACAAAATCCTGAAAAATTAACCCTGCGTTTTTTTGAATGTCCTTAGGATTGTACTCCCGCAAATCGATACCGTCTAATAAAATTCTTCCCTCACTTGGCTCATAAAGCCGAACCAGCAACTTCACTAAAGTACTCTTACCTGCACCATTCTCTCCTACTAATGCAAGCTTTTCTCCAACGGTAAGGTGAAAACTGATATTCCGCAAAGCCCATTTTTCTGAGTTTTGATATTTGAAGCCAACATTTTCGAAAGTATATCCGCGCTCCACCTTATTAGGAAATGGTCTGTACGTACCTTTTGATTGAATAGAAGGTTGCAATTCAAAAAACTCAAAGAAATCCTGTAAATAAAGTGCACGCTCGGTAATCGATGCCAGCTGAGTTAAAAAAGACTCTAATAAGGTGCGCAAACGCAAAAAAGAACTCGACAAGAACGTTAAATCACCGATTGAAATCCTACCCTTGATAGCTTCAAATAAAATAAAAATATAAGCAGAATAGTAAGCCAAAGTTCCCGCCGTGGACAAAATACCTCCCCAGTAAGCTCTTTTAACGGATACCTTTTTATTTTCCTCAAAATACTCATCGGACAGCGTTTTAAACCTGCTGGTCAAAAAGCCCGATAGTCCAAAGACTTTGATTTCTTTTGCCGTCTCATCACTAGCTCCGGTATAGCGTAGGTAATCAAGCTCACGACGCTGGGGTGTCCATCTGGAGGTCAGTGCATAACTCTTTTCATTGAAATAATTCTCTCCAAAAAAAGCGGGTAGTATAGCCAGAATTAGGATTACAATTAACCAAGGATTAAAAATTAGTAATCCGAAAACTAGAGATATAATGGTAATTACTTGTTGAAACTGTGTTAGCACCTGCGTCATT
>CAYMST010000034.1:13802-25720 GCA_964393115.1 uncultured Roseivirgaceae bacterium
TGGCGACGTGCCTTCTCCAGTTTATCGTAAAAGTCTGCATCCTCAAATTGTTCCAAATCCAGCTTAGCCGCATGTTCGATGAGCATTATAGAAGACTTGTTCGAGATTAAATCCCCGAGAAGCCCTTCTGTCAACGAAATAGATCTATTGAGAATATCGGAGACAACAGCTAAACCGAGTTCTACCAGTACCAATTCGAACACCGAATGATGGAATATGGAATCTATCGGCAAGCCCTCGCCGGAAGCCGCGATTACCTCATCGATAATGAGTTTTGCCACATAAAGAGATAGAACCGGAATAAGTGATTTAACAAGTCTTAGCCCAATGTTGACACTTGCATAAAACCGATGTGTGTTCCAAATAAGTAGGAAAAATGAAGGAATATTCCTTAGTGATTGAAAGTTCAGCGTCATCATATCGGATACTAACACTAAAACTTTTGATTTCGTTTAGTCAAGCCAAAAATTCATGAATATTTCAAAACAAACTTACTTATCACCAATTCAATATAAGATTAGTAATAAGAGTCATGAGAAAAGTAAAAAAGCCAAAAATGATATTCAGATAAAAATCACCAGTTATTTTTTAAAAATATTATTCCCATACATGTTATTATTGCATCATAAACACGTTTTAATGTGTGGGTAAATATTAGTCAGTTTAAAAGTAATGTTTCAAAGATGGTTGAGGTTGATTAAAGTATCTGTTAAAAACCTAGTTATAAAATAACGGAAATATCACAAATGCCCTAGCAGTCTACGACACTACTCTCACAAAACACAAATGATATGAGACATGAACGCCTTTGACATTGGTTTCAGGGGCCAAATAATTGAATTAAACCAGTTTTTTTTGGCACAATCACAACCTTTTTGCGAAAATTTAGTTTAAGAAACAAGGCCTAGAATTTAGGCGTATCTAAATATTTATTTCATAGGTCGGTTGATCCGATCGTAAATACTCAAAATCAACATAGTACATGCAGAAATCTCTCCTTAGTTATTCCAAGACCATAATAGAAAAAGTAAGCTTCGATAAACACCTTTTGACTAAAGAATATAATAAAGCACTAGCCCAACTAAGCAGTGTAGAAAAAGAAGACTTGGAAATTTGGTTTAGACAAGAGTTACTTAAAACCAACGGTTATCTTCAAGAAGAATTACTAGAACAAGAGGTATAACAGTTTATCAAGCCAGTTGCGGCTGATAAAGCGCACTGGCTATAGTATTCTTTAGGTCTAACATAACTATCGTACCAGATAAAAGCTCCTGTAGCTGCAATAATTCAGAAAGTGTAAGCACCATACACCTATTCCCTCCTTCGAAATCTATAACCTGCAAATCGGAAGTGTAGTCATCGGAAGTAAGTAAGTTTTCAAGATCTATAGACAGTATTTGTTGAGTAACTGTACGTATTGATTGGAGGTTAATCAACGCACTTCTCCCGAAAAAGTCCAAAATAATTTTATTATTGTACTGGTTTAAATATGATCTCCCCGTCGATATTTCGAATAGTTTCTCTATCATACAAATAGCAATATATACAAAGATAGCCCTGAAATCTTTCAACGAAAACTTTTCTATTCCATTATATTCATAAAATTAAAGCTTAGATTTTAAAAATGTCGCAGTCTTGTTATTTTCCAATTTGATCATGTCTTCAGGCAATCCTGCGAAGCAAAGCTCTCCTCCATGCTCTCCTCCATCTGGTCCTAAGTCAATTATCCAGTCGGCACATTTAATAATTTCCATATTGTGTTCGATAATCAAAACCGTATTACCCTGATCCACTAATCGATTAACCGCATCTAAGAGTTTCTTAATGTCGTGAAAGTGGAGCCCTGTGGTCGGCTCATCAAAAATGAATAAAATATGATTCTTATCGGCACCACCACGAGATAAGAATGAAGCGAGCTTCACCCTCTGTGCTTCACCTCCACTTAAGGTATTCGAGGCTTGACCTAGCTTAATATAGTCAAGGCCTACGTCTGAGAGGGGCTTTATCCGATTATAGATGGACTTGTGGTCTTCGAAAAATTCCAAGGCTTCATCCACCGTCATATCAAGGACTTCAAAGATGTTTTTATCCTTATACTTAACCTCGAGTATTTCTTCCTTAAAGCGCTTCCCTTTACAGTTCTCACAGGTTAAATGGATATCAGCCATAAACTGCATTTCTACCTTGATCACTCCTTCACCCTGACAATTCTCGCATCTTCCTCCTTCTACATTAAAGGAGAAGAATGCCGGCTTATACCCCCTTTGCTTGGAAAGCTGCTGATCGGAAAAAAGTTGCCTGATATGATCATATGCTTTGATGTAAGTGATGGGGTTCGATCGTGAACTTTTACCAATAGGATTTTGATCCACAAACTCAATTTGATCAATTTTTCTGTGAAAACCCTTTACTGATTTGTGCTTTCCAGTAGTGTCGCTGTGTCCACCTAACACCTTAGTGATAGCAGGATAAACGATTTTCTTGATCAATGTAGACTTCCCAGAGCCACTAACACCCGTAACAACCGTAAGTGTACCCAGTGGAAATTGAATATCCACATTTTTTAGATTGTTTTCCTGCGCTCCCAAAACTTCAAAGCTATCGACCCACTTTCGACGTTGTCTTGGAGTCTCTATGACATCTCTTCCATTTAAGAATCTAGCCGTGTGCGATTGCTCTTCTGTTTGTATAGCATTCCAGTCACCCTGAAATACTAATTCACCGCCGTGACGTCCAGCATTTGGACCTATATCTATGATTTGGTCCGCTGCTTGCATGACCTCTTCCTCATGCTCAACAACAATTACTGAGTTACCCAGATTTTTTAGTTTTTGTAAAACAGCAAT
This sequence comes from uncultured Roseivirgaceae bacterium, assembly GCA_964393115.1. GTDB lineage: Bacteria > Bacteroidota > Bacteroidia > Cytophagales > Cyclobacteriaceae > CAYMST01. The sequence goes on from CAYMST010000034.1 coordinate 16,649, forward strand.
CAAGCGCTGAGTATCTCTTGGGTGTAACCCAATGCTTGGCTCGTCTAAGATATACATAGAACCAACCAGTGCGCTTCCCAAAGAGGTAGCCAGTTTGATGCGTTGATATTCACCACCTGAAAGTGTGGAAGTGAGTCTATTTAAGGTCAAATAACCGAGCCCTACATCATGGAGGTAACTAAGCCGATTTTGAATTTCTTTTAAAATTCTACGGGCTACCTCTTGCTGACTAGGAGAAAGTTCTAAGTCATCAAAAAATGAGATCAACCTTCCCACAGGCATGAGTACCAAATCGGAAATCGACTTTCCATTAACTTTAACATATGCCGCATCCTTTCTTAATCGCGTGCCATTACAATCTGGACAGTCCGTTCTGCCACGATAGCGCGCAAGCATTACGCGGTATTGAATCTTATGTGTCTTCGTCTCCAGATGACTAAAAAACTCATCTAACCCTCGGAAGTATTCATTTCCCGTCCAGAGTAGCTCTTGTTCCTCTTTGGTAAGGTCCATAATTGCACGATGAATTGGAAAGTCAAATTTGATGCCTTCCTTCAGCAACGGGTTTAGCCAGGCGGACCAGCTATCACTTCGCCAAGGAACAATAGCGCCGTCATAAACAGAAAGAGATTTATCCGGTATTACCAAATCAGGGTCAATACCAAGTATCTTACCAAAACCCTCGCATCGCTTACAAGCACCATAGGGATTATTAAAGGAAAAAAAATTGATACTTGGCTCTTCAAATGATATTCCGTCAAGTTCAAATTTGTCCGAAAACGTTCGTCTCTCTTCTCCCACCACTTGAATGTGACAGACCCCTTCTCCTTCAAAAAACGCCGTTTGAATAGAATCCGAAAGGCGAAACCGAAAATCTTCACCGTCATCTGTAGCCACTCGATCAATCAGAATTTCAAAAACTCCGTCAGTCGCATTTTCAGCCTCTAGAAGCTCTTCTATGTATTTGAGTTGACCATCTTGTAAGACTCGTGTGTAGCCCTTGCTGAGCAGAATTTTAAGCTCATCCTCAAGTGATCGATCTTCCTTCTTGACGAGTGGGGAGGAGATCACAACCTTAGTACCCTTAGTATAATGAAGAATGTGGTCAACAACATCAGTAACCGAGTCTCGCTTTACCACCTCGCCACTTATAGGAGAGTAAGTAATCCCTACTCTAGAAAAAAATAACTTCAGGTAATCATATATCTCAGTAGTTGTACCAACAGTTGATCTTGGATTTCGGGTATTAACCTTTTGTTCAATGGCAATAGCAGGAGATACACCCTTTATGTAGTCAACTTCTGGCTTCTCCATTCTCCCGAGAAACTGCCGCGCATAGGAACTTAAGCTTTCAACATATTTGCGTTGTCCTTCTGCAAATAGAGTATCAAAAGCTAAGCTAGACTTACCAGATCCGGAAAGGCCAGTAATCACCACCAGTTCATTTCGTGGTATCGCGACGCTGAGTCCCTTCAAATTATTTACACGGGCATTTTTGATGATAATGAACTTCTTTGAATCCAGCGTATCCAAATGGTTCGTAGCATCTATAGAATGAGGCATATATTTTTTACTGAAACTTTAGGAGTGCAAATTTATTTTATTGTCTTAAAGGCATAAGAAATTATTTAATTGAAAAGTTCAGGTATCTAAAATAATTCTTGTGCAACCTTTAGGTAAGAAATGGTGTCTTAGATACAGTGGTTTTTAATGAAAACAATTAATGAATTCATTTGAGTCGCGTTTACCGGCATTAAAAATTGCTTATTCAGACTTATTTAGATATATTTGAAAATACGCTATACTATTTTATAACAGTAACCCCTACAATATGGCATAAACTTCTACGTTCATCAAACAAGTAGGAGCATGACAATTCAAAGTTGTGACGACAGCAAATTAGTAACGCTGTACAAAAACGGTGATGATTCAGCATTTGAAGAATTGTTGAATCGTCACAAATCAAAGGTTTATACAACCATTTTTCTTATTGTAAAAGATCGCTATACAGCTGAAGATCTCATGCAAGAGGTATTCATTAAAGCGGTAAACACGATTAAGGGTGGGAAGTACGACGAACAGGGTAAATTTAAACCTTGGATTATGCGTATTGCTCACAACTTGTCGATTGACCACTTCAGAAAGGCTAAGCGGTATCCGACTATCGTCATGGAAGATGGTAAAAACGTAATGGACACATTAGGTTTTGCCGATAATCCTTTTGAAGACGAACAGATCAATAAGGATACTAAAAGCATTTTGAGAAGGTTTGTAAAACAACTTCCTCAAAGCCAGAAAGAAGTATTGATCATGAGGCATTATATGAAGATGAGTTTTAAAGAGATCGCTGATGCTACAGATGTGAGTATTAATACAGCTCTTGGTAGAATGCGGTATGCTCTTTTGAACATACGAAAACAAATGCAAGAAAATAATATTGCCTATGACAAAAATCTTTACGAAACATGATGCAGTAAAATTAATTTATGGCGAATTGAATCCGGCGCAAATGCTGGAAATGGACAAAAAAATGCTGATCGATGATGATCTGAATCAGGAGTATGGAGCTCTCAGAGCTGTCGCAATGCAATTGGACAGCATTGAAATTGAACCTAACTTTTCTGTGTGCAGTAGAATTCTCGATTACGCGAAATCAACTAATTTGCAAGCTATCTAGTAATTCCGGCTTAGCCGGTTAAGATAGAAGCAAATAAATGACCAAAAAAGAACGTTACGAAGCATTCATTTCTCACTTTAAGGGTAACTTTCTTGAAGCGGAGACGGAATTGCATTATCGTAACCCATTTGAACTACTGGTGGCGGTAATTCTTAGTGCTCAGTGCACGGATAAGCGCATTAATCAAGTCACTCCTGACTTGTTTAGAGACTTTCCGTCGCCAGAGAAAATGGCAGCAACAACGTTCGATGAATTATTTCCTTACCTCAAGAGTGTTTCCTACCCGAACAATAAAACGAAACACCTAATTGGTATGTCGAATATGCTCGTATCCGAATTTGACCATCAAGTTCCGGGCACCATGAAAGAGCTTATAAGACTACCCGGCGTGGGCAGAAAAACCGCCAACGTCATTCTTTCCGTAATTTATGATCAGCCCGCGATGGCTGTTGACACCCATGTTTATCGGGTATCCAAGCGACTAGGCCTAGTGAGTCAAAGTCGTAAAACTCCACTTGAAGTAGAGCAAGACTTAATCAAATACATTCCCGAAAAATATGTTCCAGTGGCCCACCATTGGCTTATTTTACATGGACGATATACCTGCCTTGCTAGAAAGCCTCATTGTGAGAAATGTTCCACTACACACTTTTGTAGGTATTTCAAAAAAACAGCAATTAAATAAATAACTGAGCACATAAGACCTATTTATATGGATTGTGTATAATTCGATTACCGCCTACACATGAATATTCTATTCATACATCAGTATTTCAAGACACCTAAACAGGGGGGAGGGATTCGTTCGTATCTCCTCGCCAAAGAATTAGTAAAAGAAGGACATCATGTGTCCGTTGTCACTACTTCTAATAGCGGCAGAAAAAAACACGTTAGCATTGATGGCATATCGGTTTTTTACCTTCCTATACCCTACTTTCAATCATTTGGTTATCAAAAACGTATCATAACTTTTGTCAAATTTGCCTTCCAATCATTTTGGAAAGCCAAAAACTACGATTTTGATGTTGCCTACGTGATTACCACACCACTAACCACGGGGTTGACAGCCTTAATGATCAAACTCTTCCTTAAAAAAAAGTATATATTCGAAGTAGGAGACCTATGGCCAGAGGTTCCTGTTCAAATGGGGGTTATAGATAACCATATTATCAAAAGCCTACTGTATCAGTTCGAAAAACTAGTTTACCGACAGGCTCATCAAATCATTGCTCTCTCTCCGGATATTCACGATTATATTGCAAGGAAAACCACTAATCCTGTTCTCACACTTCCAAACCTTGCTCAAACTGATGTTTTCCATCCTTCATCTTGTTCAGAACGCGATACATTTATAATCTCTTATATTGGAGCTGCAGGTCGTGCTAACCATTTGGAATTTCTCATAGACGTGGCAGCAGCGTGTTTGCAGCAGCACCCAAACATACAATTCCAAATCGCCAGCACCGGCAGTGAGCTAACACGTATTCAATCCATGGCAAAGGATTTAGAAAACGTAAAATTCTTAGCATATGGCGATAAAGAGAAAGTAAGCGAGTACCTGAAAGTCGCTAACGCTATTTACATATCATTCGCCGAAGTAGATGCGCTCAGCACGGGAAGTCCCAACAAATTGTTTGATGGGTTATCTGCTGGGAAACTGATTATTACCAACTTCAACGGCTGGATTGATAAGCTATTACAAGAGAACAGGTGTGGGTTTAGCTATAACCCTAATGATCCACAGGAGTTTATTCGAAAAATCAAGCCCTTCTGTAACGACGACGTTCTTCTTAAAGAGTATCAACAAAACGCTCGAAGGCTAGCCGAGCAACGGTTTTCCGTTGAAGTAAGCGGTCAGAAGCTGTCCACATTTCTCAAAGCGGATTATAGCCCGACTCCATAAACATTTTACGGTAGTCATTGTAATGCATGATTTCCTGAATGGATAGATCAGGGTGAGTATCCGCATAAGATTCGACAATTTGTAGACCTAACCAACGTCCAATTCTTCCTGGACACTTATCCCCTATTTCCTGAATCTTAGGTCTTTCACCAATATATTTCGTTTTGATCCTGTGGGTGGTTTCATAGATAAGATTATTGTTGACAAAATGTGCCCATATTGTGATTTCATTCTTCTCAACATCTTCCAAAATATCTTCAGGATACCCCATAATTATATGTTCTGGCGTGCATGACAACAGTTTTTTTCGAAGATAAATTGATTTACCATAATCGATCATTTCTGCCAAAAGCGTTTTATCCTTGGGGTCAACGTTAGTAAATAAACCAGAATAGTAGGCCATAACCACGGCAGGTAAATGCTCCTTGTTGTATCTTTCTTGGATGTACTTGGGCACTTGATTGAGATGTGGCTTATACGAAGCACTCATCGGCAGAAAATAATCTAAACCTATGACCAAGAGACTATCTGAAACAAACATATCCCTGTAAAACCCTGATACCGTAGTGTAAATACGAGGAATTTGAAAACTTGGAAATAAAACCTTGATTTTCGAAAATGCCTCAGCAAGCTGTTCTTCTACGCTCTCCAACTGTCCATACTCGGCCTCAACTTCGTTGAGCAAAGTATCTATGTTAGGGTTTTGATATAAATGATAAATTCTCTTCCCTAAGATTTCCATACGCGGGTACTGTTGTGCATCAAAAAAGGCATTTGAGACGCTACGGTTTTTCTTGAGCACGTTTGTCACATCATCAACACCCGAAGACTCCTGAAGCTTTACTTCTAGTCGATTGATATCCAATGATTTCAGTTGATCCGGTTGTAACACTATTTGAGTATCACATTCGTTTTTTTTACATGATACCGAGACAATAATGGGTATCAGGAAAATGAGAGTTTTAAATTTGCTCATTAATCGTTTATTAACATGCTCGTTAAAAAGGTAAAACTAACAATCAGAACGTTGGGAATCGTTGGATTCTTGTTGATCGCGCAGAATTCTTGGAGTCAAACGAGTCTCGGATTACGGTTTGCTACCGCAATTACTCCAAACCGTACGTTGCAGACATCAGATTCTAGTGACGTCGACCCAAAAGGTGCGGGCCTAAGGTTTTTATTAGGGTTCGATGTTGACTTTGTTCTTTCTACCAATTACACCTTTAATACAGGCTTACACTATGCCCCAAAACGAGTATCTGTGCTTATTAGTCCAGAGAATGGTGTTGATCCTAGTCCTCAAATTCAAGGGAAAGAAGAATATAGGTTACAATACATTCAAATTCCTTTGACCCTTAAAATGTACACCAGTGAAATAGGAGAGGGAAAACGTCTCTTCTTTCAACCAGGTTTTGTGTTAGAGTATTTAGTGTTTTCGGAGCCATTAGAAGACGAATATACATTAGTCGAAGAGTTCTCTTCTTTCGATATCTCTTTCAACTTTGGTGTCCATCTCGAATACTCCATATCAAGTACGGTGGTTACTACGGGTCTAAGTTATTACAGGGGTTTAATTAATTCCGTTCAGACGGTAAACCCTCTATTTGGAGATGATTTAACCATTCGAAATGATATGATCGCCATTTCTTTTGGGCTTAGGTTTTAGCCATATTCATGAGCTGTGGTATTGTGGAAACTGACATAAAAAAAGCCGCTTCATGCGGCTTTTTTTATTCTATTTCTATGATCTCTCCATCTTTCTTCATGAAGTGGTACTCTGTTATCGCCAGAGAAGTGTCTTCGATGAGCTTTACCGGCTTCATGTACTTAAAAAACCATTTTCTCTTCTTAGACATCCACCCTTTCGTGAAATAAGCATGTAAATAAGGATGTAGCGTCACTATCAGTCCTTTTTCATTTTGCTTACCCAAGAGATGCTCAATATTTCTTTCGATATTGTCTGCAACTAAAATAGAAGCAGATATCTTACCAGAACCACCACAAGTAGGGCAATTCTCTTTTGTGGTAATATTGAGTTCTGGCCTAACTCTTTGACGAGTGATTTGCATTAGACCGAATTTTGAAAGAGGCAAGATCGTATGCTTAGCCCGATCAGCTTTCATTTCCTCTTTCATCACTTGAAAGATGACTTTCTTATTATCACTTTGCCTCATATCAATGAAGTCAATGACAATAATGCCACCCATATCCCGAAGACGTAATTGTCTAGCGATTTCTTTTGCAGCTTCGGTATTAACCTTTAGCGCAGTCGCCTCTTGATTACTCTCCGCATCTGACTTGTTTCCGCTGTTTACGTCAATAACGTGCAGCGCCTCGGTATGTTCAATAATAAGGTATCCGCCTCCTGCAACAGATACCGACTGACCAAACAATGATTTAAGTTGCTTTTCAATACCATAGTTTTCGAAGATTTTCACTCGAGAGTTATGCATCTTCAAGATACTTTCCTTCTCCGGTGCTATAGTCTGCAAAAAGCTTTTAACATCATTAAACAGGGACTTATCATCTACGATGATGTTATCGAAAGATTCGTTCAACACATCGCGCAGTATCGAGTTGGCCATATTCATTTCACCGATAACCTTATCTTTCGGTTCGGCCTTATGAAGTTTCTTCATGCCGTTGTCCCAAAGCTCTACTAAGTTTCGTAGATCCTTGTCTAGTTCAGCAACTTCTTTTCCTTCGGCGACAGTTCTAATAATGACCCCGAAGTTCTCAGGTTTGATTGAGTTAATTAACCTAACAAGTCTTTTCCTTTCCTCATTTCTGGTGATCTTTTTGGATATGTTGACAACATCAGAAAATGGTACCAACACAATGTACCTACCAGCCAGTGAGATTTCACAGGATAATCGCGGTCCTTTTGTGGAAATAGGTTCTTTGACTACTTGTACAAGTATCTTTTGTCCCTTTGTCAGTACCTGATTGATCTTTCCGAGTTTATCAATATCAGGCTCTCGCTTAAAACCCGCCAGTATAGTACTGACTCTACGTCTCGGTGCAGTAGCTAGTTTTATGAATTTGTTGAGGGATTGTACTTGAGGTCCAAGGTCTAAATAATGCAGAAATGCGTCTTTCTCGTATCCAATGTCGATGAAAGCCGCATTTAATCCTTGAACTACTTTTTTTACCGTACCTAAGTAGATGTCACCTACGTGGAATTGAGCCCCGTCTTCATCCTGATGGAATTCAACTAGCTTTTTTTCCTTCAAAAGGGCTATGCGACATCCGTTCTGAGTTGAATTGATAATTAATTCTGTACTCATACTATAGATGTCCGATATTTACCCTAATTACTTTTTCTTGTGTCTGTTTTTTCTTAGTCTTTTCTTTCTCTTATGAGTAGAAATCTTGTGTCTTTTACGTTTTTTACCGCAAGGCATATCGAATTTCTTTTATGATTTAACAAAAATTTTACTCGAAACTCAAGAGCTGTTCTTCAGCCATTTGCATTAGGAAGACATCATTAGAGCGGTTGACCATTTGAAAAGAATTTTTAGCCCCTTCTACATCTTCCAACTCCTTCTGTGCAATTCCTAAATAGTACCAAGCTGTCCAATTAGTCGGCTCCAAGCTTGTTACCATATTAAATCTGGCAACTGCTTTATCAAATTGACTCGACTGAATGGACAACAGCCCTAAAAAATAAAGAGCCTCGACATTACTTTCATCTTCCTGTAATACCTCCCTTAGCATCATAACTCCTTGCATCGGGTTAGAAGAATTGACCAATGTCATGGCAAGTTTGGCTTTCGCCGACAAATTTTTTGGATTATCCTTCACATAAGGCTCCAAAAGCTCCTTAGCACTGGACATCAGACGTTGCCTTTCACTCTCGTTACCACTTACTTGTGATGCTGAAAACAAGAGTTGGCCGGCTATTAGCAACCCACTACTTGTAGACATCGCCTTAATATCCTCAACTACAGCGATTAAACTATCCGTATAACCATATTTTAGATAGCATCGCGCTAAAGAGTCCGCAAAGATAATGTTTTTTTCTGAAATACCACCTGAGACCATAGTCGACCATCTACCAATATTGGCCTGGTCTACAGCAGAAATGTTACTATGATCTTTTGTCGACTGTTCGGTAGTACTACTCGATAGTTTCTCGCCTGTTTCTAATTTATCATTTTCAACAACATAAGTCGGAAGGCTGTATAAAATGACAATTAATGCAAGAGACCCGATTATAATCCATAACTGAGCCTTTCTCATGGATTATTATCCTTTTTTGAGACTATCGCTATTCTTAATTTTTTCTATAAACACCTTGGAAGGCTTAAAGCTAGGCACATAGTGCTCGTCTATAACCATAGCGGTATTTTGCGATATGTTTCGAGCAATCTTTTTTGCTCTTTTCTTATTAACAAAACTCCCAAACCCACGAACATAAATGTTCTCACCATTTGACATTGTGTTTTTTACTACTGTAAAAAAAGCCTCTACAGAAGCTTGCACATCTGCT
>CAYMST010000035.1:0-25537 GCA_964393115.1 uncultured Roseivirgaceae bacterium
AGGTTTAGATTATAACAATTTGATAATCAACGCGTTAAACAGGTTAGTTTTAAGGATGATATGTAATTCAAGTTACCTGGCTTGCAAACTCTAATGGCACCGTTGTATCTTGCAGCATTGTAAAAGTAGAAAGTACAAACACCTTTGTGAATGAGTACAAGTGAAATTGCAGCTAAAAAGCTAAAGTTTAACAATCAAGATAAACCAGGTTTTTACGCTGAATTAAGGAAAGAAGTGGATAGGTATTTCATTGATAATGGAATAAGTAAAAATGCGAATACTTCAATGGTATTAAAAACTATCTTCTTTTTAAGTAGTCTAGTTCTTTTGTATTTTCTTATCATCTTAGAGATTTATGAGGCTTCCATTACACTTGTTTTTGCTTCTCTCATCGGTATGGTACAAGCTTTCATTGGTTTCAATGTATCACACGATGCCATACATGGATCATACACGAAAAGTAAAAAGCTAAACAAATTAATAGGTTATACCTTTAACCTTATTGGGGCAAATGCTTATGTATGGGAGATTACTCATAATCAGGTACATCATACATACACAAATATTCCTGGTCATGATGAAGATTTAGATGTTGCCCCTGGATTAGTAAGACTCTCTCCTCAAGATGAGCACAAAGAATATATGCGCTTCCAGCACATATATGCCTTTTTTCTCTACTGCTTGAGTTCATTATCATGGGTGTTTAGGAAAGATTATAAGAAGTTTTTTCAAACGAAAGTAGGACAACAAGATAATCGCAATCACCCTATGAAAGAATACTACATTCTTTTCGGATTTAAGTTGGTGTATTATGGGTTATTCATTGTACTCCCGTTAGTCGTCATGGATATTACTTGGTGGCAATTTTTAGTTGGTTTCTTGGTAATGCATCTATCTGAGGGGCTTGTGCTAGCAAGTATCTTTCAACTAGCACATACTGTGGAAGACACTGAGTTTCCATCTCCGGATCAAAACTGGCAAATGGAGGAATCATGGGCTAGAGTTCAGATGATTGGAACAGCTAATTTTTCAATCAAAAATCCTATTATTACATTCTTTACTGGGGGATTAAATTACCAAATAGAACATCACTTGTTTCCATTGGTTTGCCATATCCATTATCCTGCGTTATCGCCTATTGTCGAGCGTGTGGCTTCTAAACATGGCATTCCATATAATGGTGAGAATAGTTTTTTTGGGGCATTAAAATCTCATTATATAGTACTCAAAGAGCTCGGTAAGCCTTAGTTGGAATAACAACAAGTGACCTAAGAGAAAAATAGTAAACAACCTATTATGAATCCTTTAATTATGCCAACTGTACAACTCAGAAGTTAAAGTAACCATTTGAACGTGGTGGTTTGAATGTGATACTTTGGATTGTTGAGAAAAATTGAATATTTCGGAGATTATTTCTCCATTATAAAAATATTATACCACAATTTATTTAAGTACATGAACATAAAAAGTTACTACTGGTTATGGATGGGAGTGTTGATTTTCGTTTCTTGTTCAACGAAAAAAAGCCCGTCGCTAGTATCCGATGACGAAATTTTAAGTCTCGTTAATCCATTTATAGGAACGAGCTCAGAAGACGGAGGACGAACAAGCCCCGGAGCGATGAGGCCCAATGGTATGGTTACATTGGCCCCAACAAATATTTTGCGCGACACATTAGATTCTACTGGTCCTACGGTAGGGTATGTCCATGGCAATGAAAATATTTTTGGATTTTCTCATGTAAATCTTAACGGTATTGGTTGTCATGAAGCCAGTAGTATTACGCTAATGCCTTACAGGAATGCCTCATTCGAAGCAGAGTCTAGAAAGTCGAGCTACTCGGAGGAAAAGGCTTCACCTGGGTATTATGGTGTGAAATTAGATGATCATAAGATAAACGTCGATCTTACGAGCACATTGAGAACCGGCTTAAGCAAGTTCACCTATGAAGAGGCTGGTATTGGCCGTATAGCGCTTGATTTGGCTTACACCACCAGTCACATCAAAACAGGGGAGATTGAAGTAATCTCCGACACTGAGATAGTGGGATATAAAACAGATGGCCGTTTCTGTGATTTTCCTGGTCGCCGTAATATTTATTTTGTTGCACAATTAAGTAAACCGGCGGAGAAAATCAATGTGATGGTCAATAACGAGAAGGTTAAAGGAAATAAAGCTTCTGGAAGAGTCGGAGCTGATATGACTTTCAATGTAAGTGCTGGAGAATCAATATCTGTGAAAGTTGGTATTTCTTATGTAAGTATTGAGAATGCCAAACTAAACTTGAAAGCAGAACAACCAGATTTTGACTATGCAAAAACGCTCAAGGAATCTAAAAGTGCGTGGAAAGAACTGTTAACGAGAATTAAAGTTGCTTCCTTTAGCAAGGCAGACAAGACAAAGTTTTATACGGCTCTATATCACATGTTGATCTCTCCTTTCATATTTGAAGATGTTAACGGAGAATATGTTGCCATGGAAAGTGGCGAAATTAAAAAAGTTGATGGTGGTCATAGATATACTCACTTTTCGGCCTGGGATACTTACAGAACGTTACATCCATTCTTAACGCTTTTCTACCCCGAACTACAGAGCGATATGGTGAAATCATTAGTCGAAATATCTAAAGAGGGAGGCTGGTTACCGCTAAGTGAATTAAGGAGTCAAGAGATTTATGTAATGGTTGGTGACCCATCGTTATCAATCATTGCGGATTCTTATGCTAAAGGAATAAGAGGCTTTGACGCAAAAGAGGCTCTTAGCGCGATGTTGAAAAATGCTTCTTATGGTTATAATGGGCCGAATATGATAAGACCAGCAATAGAGCAATATAAAAACTATGGTTTTGTGCCACTTGAAAATGACAATGGTCGCTATATGCCTTTTAGAGGTACGGAACGTAAAGGTGTATGGGGTTCTGTTTCGACTACGCTGGAATATGCTTATGCTGACTGGTGCGTTGCACAGATGGCGAAGTTGTTGAAAGAGGATTCCATTTATGCCGATATGCTTGCTAGAAGCCAAAATTTTAAGAATTTATTTGACAAAGAGTCAGGTTTTTTTAGAGCTAAAAAAACAGATGGAAGTTGGTTAACACCTTATTACCCGCTGGCAGGTCTTAAAACCGGAGGGGACAGAGCTCATACAAAGGGTATCGGGTATACTGAAGGTAGTGCATGGCAATATTTATTTTCTGTTCCACATGCGGTTTCAGAGTTAGTTAATCTGATGGGTGGAGAGAAAATATTTGTGGATCGATTACAGCAATGTTTTGATAGTGACTATTTTGATATGACCAATGAACCGGACATTTCTTATCCGTACTTATTTAATTATGTAAAGGGAGAAGAGTGGAGAACTCAAAAGGAAGTTAGAAAATGTATTCAAAAGTACTTTACAACAGACCCTTCTGGAATTCCGGGAAATGATGACGCAGGTACTTTATCGGCTTGGTTAGCATTTTCTATGCTAGGAATTTATCCAGATAATCCTGGTAGTACTACCTATCAATTATCAAGTCCCGTTTTTGATAAAGTTCAAGTCAGTTTAAAGTCAGGTAAAACGCTTGTAATAAGTGTGGATAAAGAAAAGGAAAGTGATTCGTTTATCACTTCCGTATCAAAAGACGATAGTGAAATCGAAACTTTTCAAATTGATCATAAGGATCTCGTAAGTGGAGGAGAATTACATTTCGTATTAGGATCGAAATAAAAAGATTGATAGGATAGTAAGAGAATAATTCCTTGCTATCCTATCAATCTACATGATGTAATATTCTATATTGAGCAGTTCTTTAAGTTTAACGCTAATATTTGAATTAGTTAACCTGCTGACTCTACCAGACTCTGTCTTATTTCTTTATGGATTTCAAACAGTCATCCTAGTATGCCTGTTTTATTAGTTCTAGCTAACATTTTCTACTCTCAAACCTGCGTTTGAAACTTAGACTCTACTGTCGTTACTAAAAATGAAGGTACCATAAAAAACCGGAGTACTTCAGTATCTCCGGTTTTCACTTCATTTATTAGTCTATCACTTGATTAAAACTCTTATAAAATCGCCAACATCAGTTTTGGCAAAGTACATACCCGGTTCCAAAGAAGAAACATTTACACGTACCTTTTCTTCTACTGTTAGTACTTCGTGACCAAGTGCGTCATACATCGTAAAAGAAACCTTTTGATTAAAGGTGAGTAGATCTTCAGCAGGATTAGGGTAATATTGGATTGTATTTAGTGTTGGATTAACGGCATTAATCACTGGAGGCTCGGTAATTTCAACATGATTTGAATCACAAGTAAGGCTTATATTATCCGCGTAAGCCCAATTCTCACCGGCCTCATCGCGTAAAAAGATTTGAGCAGTTTTTGTACTGGGTCCTGTTCTAAATTGCATAGTGTATTTTTTGAGTACCATACCGGTATCCACTACAGATATTTCCTCTCCGCCAAAGTTTCTAACTCCAAAGCGAATAGTATCTCCGTTGTTGTTATTCATAATATATCCAGAAAGTGTGTAGTAGGAGTCCGGGTGAAGATTCGCAAATGATTGAGTCACCTCTATGCTATCTCCTCTAATGGCCAAACCGTACTGCCCATCTACTTTAAACCAAGTTCTAGTCACTATATCACCTCCAGCTGCTGTCCAGAAAACGGTAGTATCCTCGAAAGAATGATTTCTAACAATGTTCCCCGAAGGACAAGGATGAGCAGTAGTATCAGGTCCTAAATTTACTGGCGGTACATTGCTCCCAACAGTGTCGACTTCTGGTTTCGCACAGAGATGGATGTTAGCAAATGAGATATCTCTTTCTAAGTGTGGGGTCAACGACTGATACCATATTTCAGCAGCTCTTTTACCCCCCTTTTCTGACAGGTGAATATCGTCGAAATACATATTTTCACTCCATGTCTCGTAAAACATGTCATGCATGTTTACGAAATAAACGCTGTCTTTAACATTTGCGATGGAGTCAATAGCATTTTGTAAGGCAAGTCTGGACCCTTCATTGGCCCACTCTTTGTTCCACTTAACTGGTAAGAGACTTGATGTAAGAATCTTCACTCCTGGCTTAGTTAATTGAATCTTTTCAATTAAGTCTAAATATCGCTCAGGAGCTGTATTACTGTAGTTTTCTGGATGGTTTTCTCCATCAAAGAAGTCATTGACTCCTATTAAGAGTAGAATAATGTCAGGATCAGCTTCATTTATCCAACTATCAACATGTTCAAAAACACCAGTTGTCTCGCATGTCTCGCAGAACTTTCGTGTATCTGGACCGATGGTATATCCTCCATTTCCGGAGTGATCCATATCCACAGGTAGCTTATCACCATGTGCCTCTCCCTGTCTATTGCCTACAAAGTCAATGTTGAAATAACCACTATCTAATAGCATGGACCTTAAATACCCTCTGTAAGAGTGATGTTTATCTGGAAAGTCCCCTTCAGTCAGTGAGTTTCCTAATGGCATGATCTTAATCATGGGTGCATCATGAACGGTATCGGCAAATGCTTCGCAAGTAACAGAATTGGCTTCACTACATCCGACATCACCAAATGAAGGAGCAAATGGAGCTCTACGATTGTCGCTATCATTCGGTCCTCCTCCTATGGTTTCCGGCGAATTGTTGTCCACTACCATTAAAGAAGTGAAGATTTTTTGAAGGTCTCTCCCCCACTTTCCTCTGTTACCGGAGTCTTGAGGTTTAGCCTCCATATCCCAGCCATATAATTCTTCAAATTCATCTACAACTCTTCCAAAGTTGCTATGTCCAGTTACAATTGCTGAGGCATCCCAAGCGGTGTTATCGACTAAATAAGCTCCGTAATCTCTAAAAGCACGGGCTAGAATCACTGCGGGCGAATTAGGGTTTGAACCTGTTTCAAAGGAACTAATAAGTGCCTGATAATCACTTGGACATACCGCTAGTAATGATCCCATTCGGGTGGCCTCGGTTTCGCCGTTGTAATAATTACCGCTATTTGGATTTTCAAACCCACTATCCGCTTTTGTTGCGGGCCATCGGTATCCTTTAGATTTTCGAGAAACTGATTCTACTCCCCATAGGTTAATTTTTAGGGCATGTCTTATGATACCTTCGGTGAATTCACCGTATCTAATGGCCCCACCAATGGCAGATAATGCACTACCTCCGTGAGCACCGGAGTGACCGACACCATATA
Organism: uncultured Roseivirgaceae bacterium; assembly: GCA_964393115.1. GTDB lineage: Bacteria > Bacteroidota > Bacteroidia > Cytophagales > Cyclobacteriaceae > CAYMST01. The sequence continues at coordinate 6,186 of CAYMST010000035.1, forward strand.
AATCTTCATCTTCAAACACATATCGTGATGTCCCTTGACCAGCTTCTTCACATCTAGCAAAAGGCTGAGTTTGCTTTATCGTTTTCCCATCAGCCATGAGAATAGATAGCCCTGAATTAGGCGTTTTTCCAAGATAATTTAATCCTCGACGATACAGAAAATCATCAGGCATTGGCGCACTAAATAAAAGTCCCGCGTCCACCTGACATCGATCTTTACTTTGGGACCATTGAGCGTTACTTTGCATGATATCTCTTACCGGTGCTGTTGGAGTCATTATAATAATGTCCTCATCGACCAGATATCTACTGGTTGGTTGGATTCCTGCAGGAGTGTATTCTGCATCGGCATGAATAGGCATGTTCCATATGCTGGAATCAGCAAACGGCCATTTATAGGGGTCTCTCGTTTGTCCAATTGTTTTCATACTGATCAGACAAAGAAGCAGAAATAAATTATTTCTTAGGATATTGATTTTACCTTTTAAAAACATATTCTGAAGTGAACTATTTATTTTGAACTTTGAGTAAGATAAACAGCTGGACTCACGAAAAATTGATGATATGTTTCATGGGACAATTTGCTACCAATTAAAACCAAATGATCTCCTTGAAAAACTCAAAAAGTCTATTTCTTGATCAAAATGCTACGAAAGGAATGAAACTATCATTTTTTATAATTCGATGAAATTTATTCGAATTAGCCACAGTAGCTGTTCCAAAGGAGCGATAGAACATAAGTAAAAAACCAAGCATAGTTCTACCCCTTTGAAACAAATTCATAACTAACGGTTTAGGTAAGGATATTTGAGGGGTCCATATTTCTAATGAATCTTGTGAACCAGCGCTTTATCACGAAAACTCGTCTTGGATTTTAGACATTTGGTCAAAATTAATAGTCATAAAGTACAAATATTTCTTAGGTTAGGACTCGATTAATTTTTATCAAAATTCTATGAAAAAAATTGTACCAATAATCCATGTTTTACTGCTCATCTTGCTGTGTGGGCCAGCATTTTCCTCTGGAAAGTTTATCCTAGGATCGGGACAGCTTGTAGAAGCGGTTTATGATGTTGAGACGAATGATTCTTTTACTTCGTATGGTTTTAGAGGACTTGATGATCCAACATCCCCGAGTACGTTTTGGAGTACATTTGTAAATAATCCAAATGCAAGTGATGGATTTGGTGAATGGACTCAGGTAAGAACAGGGTCTATCAACGTTTATGCTGATAATGGTGGATCAGGGGCTTATCCTGATGCAGAGATTTCTTCTAATGGCTATACTACCATGTTGCAAACTGATGCATCAGGAAACAGCCATATGCGCTTTTGGCCTAACGCATCTGGAGATCAAATATTGACTATTGATAGCTTGGTAACAACAGGGAAGTCGAATATTAGATTTGGTTTTGGAGTAGATAATGGAGGTGGAATACTATCAAATGACATAATCGTATCTTATTCTACTGATGGAAGCAATTTTACAGATTTGGTCGTTCCAGATTTAAATGATGCGGATTGGAATTTTGTAAAACTAGATGGTTACCTTCCTGCTAGTAGCTACCTCCAAATTAGAATTTCTAGTGTAGCGGTTAGCAAACAAATACTATTTGATGATTTCACATTATATGAGGAAAGTTGCATTCACATAGATTCTATATCGACGACGACTGCAGCTGTGGGAGATACAGTGATTATATATGGAGTTGGTTTTCTAGAAGCTGATAGCTTCAAAATTGGTAGTGAAGAGTTCACGGCTATTACTCAAAATGACACCTCTATTTCCTTTAAAATTCCAGATATAACGGCTCCAGATCTAGTAAATATTGTTGTTGCCGGAGATTCAGGGATATTTGATATTCATTATAACTATAATGTAACGGAAGATCCTTCTGCTCCCCTTGGTGGAGATTTGGTGACGGCTGTTTATGACGTAGAGACGAATGATTCTTTTACTTCGTATGGTTTTAGGGGACTTGATGATCCAACATCCCCGAGTACGTTTTGGAGTACATTCGTAAATAATCCAAATGCAAGTGATGGATTTGGTGAATGGACTCAAGTAAGAACTGGATCTATCAACATTTATGCTGATAATGGTGGATCAGGAGCTTACCCTGATGCTGAGATTTCTTCTAATGGCTATACTACCATGTTACTAACTGATGCGTCTGGAAACAGCCATATGCGTTTTTGGCCTAAAACATCTGGAGATCAAATATTAACGATCGACAGTTTAGTCACCACGGGTAAAGACAATGTTCGATTTGGATTTGGTGTAGATAATGGCGGAGGTATTTTGTCAAACGACCTAGTGGTATCTTACTCCACTGACGGTTCAAACTTTACAGCGTTAACCGTACCTGATATTAACGATACAGATTGGAATTTTGTAAAACTTGGTGGTTACTTACCGGCTAGTGGTTATTTACAAATTAGGATTTCAAGTTTGGCCATCAGTAAACAGATTCTATTAGATGACTTTACCCTATATGAAGAGGGTTCAGTGAGAATCGATTCCATTTATCCTTCTTCGGCCATAGTAGGTGATACCGTTACTGTTTATGGTGCTGGCTTCCAGTATGTGAATAGTTTTGAATTGGACGATGACGCATTGGCTTCTATTACAAAAAATGACACCAGTGTTACCTTTAAAATTCCTGACATTGCAGAATCTGATTTGGTCAATATTACCCTTTCAGGAGACTCAGCTGTTTTCGATACCCATTATAACTATTTGGTTGAACCTGTTGGGATGACTCCATCTGCGGGATCGGTTGTAATTAATGAAGTATTAGCAACGCCAAATGCTGTTTCAGATGCTAATGGTGAGTACTTCGAAATCTATAATACCACTGATGATGCGATCCAAATGATCGGTTGGAGAATAAAGGATGGAGACGATAATACCCATGTCATAGAAGATTCGGTTTCTGTGGATGGAAAATCATTTTTCGTTTTTGGTAAAAATGATGACGGAGGATCTAACGGAGGTGTAACAGTAGGCTATGTTTATAGTGATGTTACTCTAGATGCAGAAGGTGAAATTGTTATCTGTCATAATGGTGCTGTAATTGACAGCGCGGTTTATCGTCCTTCAACGTCAGGTGTTGCGGTCGAATTGATAAATCCTGGGTTAGATAACAGTGATACCGTAAACTGGATATCTACAGATAGTATATTCGGATCAGGTGACACCGGAAGTCCGAATATACTAAACCATCGAAATTCTGCTGTTTGGAATGGTTCAGTTTGGCTTAATGGTGTGGTACCAGGAGATACTCTGGGTGCCTTTATCAAAGGTGATTATAGCTTTAGTGTTGATGGAGCCTTTAAAACAAAGGATTTGATAATCACGTCAGGAGATACATTGATAGTAGATAATGATACGGCTCTTATTGTGAATGGAGATGTGTTTAGTGATGGTAAACTCATCATAGAATCTGGTGCGTCGTACATATCTAGTGGAAGTGAATCATGGTATGGAACTCCTGCACGGATTAAAAGAACAACACGATATAGCGATGGTCGATACAGTTTTGTTGGGACTCCTGTTGAGGCTACCGCAGAGATGACAGGTGCAGATCTTGGGAATCCAGTATACAGCTATGATGAAAACAATGACTATGGTAGTGATGATGGGTTATCAAGATGGAAAAATGCATCAAGTGAGATGCTAATACCGGGTCGTGGGTATGCTCAAGCAAATAAAAAAGACCTCGTTTTCGAAGGAGTACCAAATGCTGGAGCCATAGAATATAAGGCTACATTTAACTCAAGAGATTCAACTACAGATGGATGGAATATTGTAGCAAATCCATATCCTGCTCCTATTGCGATAGCCCCTTTCCTATCAGAGAATCCAAATATTTACGGTACGATCTATATTTGGGATGATTTTGGATCGAATACTTCACGTGGTAATAACAGTGATTACATCAGTATTAACTCCCTAGGAACTACCGGAGCGGGTAGTAGAGCCGGAAGTGGACCTGCACGATGGAATGGAAACTTATTGAGTAGTCAAGGCTTCTTTGTTAAGGTGTTAGATGATATGGATACCATTGTTTATTTCAAGCAATCAATGCGCACTAAGACCAAGAAAAATCGTGACGCTAACTTCTTTAGATTAAGTACTGATACAAGAAAAGTAAAGCTCTCTATCAGCAATGCAGATTCATATAATGAAACCTTGATAGGATTTGTTGATGATGCGACTGAAGGAGTGGATCGAGAATATGATGCAATGGTCTTCCCGTCAAGCGATCAACTGGCCATATACTCTTATATCAACAAAGCTAAATTTGTTATTCAAGGTCTGCATCAAGATGCGCGAAAAGTATCATTAGGTGTCGATATACCAGAACTAAGCGAATACCACATCACTATTGAGGAGACTGAAGGATTTTCTAAGGAGTATGATATTGTACTTTTTGATAAAGTACTGAACGTTAGTCATTCTTTAACAAGGTCCGGAGCATACCGATTCGAAAGTGGAGTTGCTAATGATGATTCCAGGTTTGAGATTCGTATTAACGGAGAGATAAGCCATTCTACACCAAAAGTTGTTGATGAAAGCTATAGCGTAGATAAACATGGCATATCCATTATCGGTGAGTCTTTATTGGCTTTACCTGTCCATCATTTGGTCATTACAGACTTGGCTGGAAGAAAGTTTTTTGATAATACCGTAAGGCTACATGAGAACTCTCGAATTCCATATGACTTCGACAGTGAGCAAGCTTATATCGTCTCGGTTGATGGAATAGTCAAAAAAGTGATTGTTAAATAAAATTCTTTTTAGAATGTAAATAATTTGGTCATTTACATGATCATATAGAAAAACCTGCGGAAAATATTTCGCAGGTTTTTTTATTTCAAGACGATCAAACTTGTATTGCCATTTTTATAAAGTGTATCTGATTACTGTCTTTCCTTCGATTCTTCATAAAGGTTGACCGAAATATTCGTAGCTTTGAGGCTTTAATTTTAAACTACATTGGATATGAGAAGACCTATATTACTATTGGTTCTAATGCTATGGGGATGTTTAGGTTTAGCGCGGAAAATGACCTTAACGACCACGAGTGTACCCATTAGCAAGATATATGAGGTCGAAACGAATGATTCGTTTACCGCATATAATTTTAGAGGTTTGGACGGTCAGCCATTCGGTAGTGCATTTTGGAGTAACTTCATAAATAATACTAGAACCCGTTGGGAGCACAAGACTTTAGACTCCATTTTCTATGGGGATGACGGAGTAAGCCCTACTTTGAGGCCAGATGACCGAAGTCAATTTGACTTTTTCCCTGATGGCTGGGGAGAATGGACCCGACGTGCTGAAGGATCAGTTAGCGTATATGCCGATAACGGAGGATCGGGAGCTTTTCCAGATTCTATTATTTCCTCACATGGATATGAAACGATGTTGAAAACAGAGGCTTCGGGCAACAGCCATGTAAGATTCTGGCCCAAGTCAACGATATCTGGACAGTCGCTGGCCATTGATAGCTTGGTAACAGCTGGAAAAGAGCATATCAGATTGGGATTTGGTTTTAACAACGGTGGAGGCATACTATCGGAAGACTTAGATGTTTCCTACTCAACAGACGGTATTTCTTATACTGATTTAACTATTCCTTATATAGATCAATTAGGATGGAATTATATAAAACTAGAAGGTTATTTACCCGCTAGTGACTACTTACAAGTCAAAATAGAGAGTGAAGCTTTAAATAAGCTTATTATGTTAGATGACTTTACCCTCTATGAAGAGGGATCTGTTAAGATCGAATCGGTCTTTCCGTCATCGGCAAGTATCGGTGACACCGTTATGCTACATGGAAGTGGGTTACTTGGAGGGTATGACCTCTATTTTGGAGCAGAGGAAATATCGACCATAGTGAGCAATGACACGCTTGTAACCTTCAAAATTCCTGACGTAGGCCTTTCGGATACGGTAGTCAATCTTACCTTGTCTGGAGACTCAGGTGTATTTGATATCATTTACAATTATCCAGTTCAAGACTCACCAATTCCATCACCGGTAGAAGTAGAACCAAAAGTTGTTAAAGCTGTTTATCCGACAGAGACAAATGATAGATTTAAAAATTATATTTTTAGAGGCTTGGACGGTCAGCCATTCGGTAGTGCATTTTGGAGTAACTTCATAAATAATACTAGAACCCGTTGGGAGCACAAGACTTTAGACTCCATTTTCTATGGGGATGACGGAGTAAGCCCTACTTTGAGGCCAGATGACCGAAGTCAATTTGACTTTTTCCCTGATGGCTGGGGAGAATGGACCCGACGTGCTGAAGGATCAGTTAGCGTATATGCCGATAACGGAGGATCGGGAGCTTTTCCAGATTCTATTATTTCCTCACATGGATATGAAACGATGTTGAAAACAGAGGCTTCGGGCAACAGCCATGTAAGATTCTGGCCCAAGTCAACGATATCTGGACAGTCGCTGGCCATTGATAGCTTGGTAACAGCTGGAAAAGAGCATATCAGATTGGGATTTGGTTTTAACAACGGTGGAGGCATACTATCGGAAGACTTAGATGTTTCCTACTCAACAGACGGTATTTCTTATACTGATTTAACTATTCCTTATATAGATCAATTAGGATGGAATTATATAAAACTAGAAGGTTATTTACCCGCTAGTGACTACTTACAAGTCAAAATAGAGAGTGAAGCTTTAAATAAGCTTATTATGTTAGATGACTTTACCCTCTATGAAGAGGGATCTGTTAAGATCGAATCGGTCTTTCCGTCATCGGCAAGTATCGGTGACACCGTTATGCTACATGGAAGTGGGTTACTTGGAGGGTATGACCTCTATTTTGGAGCAGAGGAAATATCGACCATAGTGAGCAATGACACGCTTGTAACCTTCAAAATTCCTGACGTAGGCCTTTCGGATACGGTAGTCAATCTTACCTTGTCTGGAGACTCAGGTGTATTTGATATCATTTACAATTATCCAGTTCAAGACTCACCAATTCCATCACCGGTAGAAGTAGAACCAAAAGTTGTTAAAGCTGTTTATCCAACTGAGACAAATGATGCTTTTGCGAACTATATAGTCATTCCAGGTATTATTGATTTTTCACTTCCGCGCACAGCATTTTGGAGTAATTTTATTAATAACCCAATCGGAGGGGATGCATATGGAGAATGGACTCGAAGAGCTTCCACTGGAGTAGCACATTATGCAGATAACGGAGGAAGCGGATCTACTCCAGATCCTGTTATTTCCTCGAATGGATATGAGACTATCCTTAAGACCTTAGCCTCAGGAAATAGTCATGTTCGTTTTTGGCCAAAAACTGAAGGCGAAGATCGATATTTTATAATGGATAGTCTTGTTACCACAGGAAAGCAAGACATCCGTTTTGGGTTTGGGATAAATAATGGAGGTGGGGCTCTATCTCAGGATCTTGAAGTGTCCTACTCTACTGATGGAACTAACTATACAGTACTTGGATTACCTGAGCTCGATAAGGAAGGATGGAGTTACGTGAAGTTAGAAGGCTATCTTCCTGCTAGTGACTACTTACAAATCAGAATTAATAGTCTAGCTCTAGATAAAACCATTATGGTAGATGATTTTACGTTGTATGAAGAAGGATCTGTCAAAATCGAATCAGTCTTTCCATTATCGGCAGTAGTCGGTGATACGATTATGCTGCGTGGAAGCGGGTTAAGTGGAGCTTACGAGCTTTATTTTGGAGAAGAAAAAACATCGACCATAGTGAGCAATGACACACTTGTAACCTTCAAAATTCCAGACTCAGGTCTTTCGGATACGGTAGTCAACCTTACCTTGTCTGGAGACTCAGGCGTTTTCGATATTTATTACAACTACTTGGTTAAATCAATTGGTGTTACTCCACCTACTGGATCAATTGTAGTTAACGAAGTATTGGCAACACCAAGTGTTGTTTCTGAAGCTAATGGAGAGTATTTTGAAATATACAATACCACTGATGATGCTATTCAAATGATTGGTTGGACGATAGAGGATGGTAATGAAAACGTGTATACTATTGAGGATTCAGTCACAGTGGGTGGAAAGTCTTACTTTGTTTTTGGTAATAATGATGACGCGGGTTCCAATGGAGGGATTAATGTAGGATATGTCTATTCTAATCTTTCTCTTGATGCAAATGGTTCAGTTGTTTTGAGTCATGATGGTAACGTAATTGATAGCGCGGTCTATGGCCCTTCGAGTGTAGGTGTCGCTGTTGAACTAGCTAATCCGGGATTGGATAATAGTGATACAGCAAGTTGGCTACCAGCTGGTAGTACCTTTGGGTCAGGAGATATGGGAAGTCCGAATGTCAAAAACCATCGATTATCTGCTGTTTGGAATGGCTCGAATTGGCTTGATGACATACTTCCATATGATACGTTAGGAGCCTTTATTGATGGTAACTATCAGTTTAGCACTAACGGAGCCTTTAAGACTCGAGATCTTGTGGTAAATATAGAAGATACACTAATTGTGGATAATGATACCACATTAATTGTTGACGGTGATGTATTTAGTTATGGTAAAATAACGATAGAATCTGGGGCATCATTAATAACGTCCGGAACTCAATTATGGACAGGAACACCGGCTCGAATCAAACGAACGACAAGATATGCTGGTGGTCGTTACAGCTTTGTGGGGTCTCCGGTTACTTCCACTTCAGCAATGACTGGAAGTGTGTTAGGAAACCCAGTCTACAGTTATGATGAAACAGAGGATTATGCCGAAAGTGAAGGACTTCAAAGATGGAAGAATGCGAGCAATGAAGTGTTAATGCCGGGTAAAGGTTATGCCCAAGCTAACAGAAAGGAAATCATATTTGAAGGAGTGCCAAATGCCGGTACGGTTGAGTTCGCCGCTACCTTTACACCTCGTGATTCAGCCACGGATGGATGGAACATCGTAGCCAATCCTTATCCTGCTCCAATTACAATTAATTCGTTTCTGTCGAACAATCCAAATATCTATGGAGCCATATACATTTGGGATGACTTCAATTCTGAGTTAGAAAGAGGTAACAATAGTGATTACATAGGAATCAATTCACTGGGAATAATTGGTGCGGGCAGTAGAGTAGGAAGCGGCTCGGCCCGTTGGAATGGCCATGTACTAAGTAGCCAAGGATTCTTCGTTAAAGTATTAACAGATGAAGATTCAATCGTATATTTTACAGAGTCAATGCGTACAACTAGGAAAAAGAATCATGATGATAATTTTTTCCGTTTGTCCGGTCAAATGAGGAAGATTAAAGTTTCGATTAGTAATACAGATCACTATAACGAAACATTAATGGGATTTTTGGATAATGCTACAGACGAAGTTGACCGTATGTACGATGCACCGATGTTCCCATCTAACGATCATCTTAGTATCTACTCCTATTTGAATGAAGGAAAATATGGTATTCAAGGGATGTCCTCTAAAAAGAAATTTGTGACTTTGGGAGTAGATATTCCAGAACAAGGCTCTTATACGCTTAATATTGAGGACATGGATGGGTTCTCCAAAAAAGATGAGATAATCTTGGTGGACAAGCTGTTGAGCAAAAGACACTTACTCTCATCAGAACCATATTTTTTTGAAAGTGGTATTACTCATGATGATGCTAGATTTGAAATTCACATAAATGGAAATAGTGTTAATACCACGTCCCATTCATTACTTAGCGATAACAACTTCGGTGTAGATAAAGATGGTATCGTCTTCTTTGGGACTTCAAGCAAGTATCATGTGATGGTGACAGATCTCACGGGTAAAAAGTTACTTGATCGAACACTTGATGTACATGAGCATTTACGACGCATCGATTTTCCTTTCAACAGCTCACACCCCTATATTGTATCGGTGAATGGAACGGTCAAGAAAGTAATAATCAAATAATATATTTTATGTAATGATAAAAGTCTGATGAGAATCAGCTAATGCATTATCATTTCGAAAAAATCCTGTGAAGTATTCTTTACAGGATTTTTTTATTTTGAATCAACTTTGACAGCATAATACTTATGTTTCATGTTATTTATAATGAAAAATATAAATTGTTATGATTAGCTATTTGGTCAATAAACTGATTAATTCCAATAGCATCATAATTTTCGTTCTTTAAGTATGTGTTTATACACGCCAACTTAGCGATTTATTATTTCAAATAAATTACAACAATTACCTGATAATTAGTGTGTTGACAAGGTTTTTCGAATCGAAAAATCTGACTTCAACTATGTTGAATCGAGTTTTTCAATGGTTAGTTTCGTGCCATCCATTTAATTAATTTTTTAATCATTATTAAAATTATGAAAAACCATTTAGCAAAAACACTGATGGTCGTATTAGCATTAGGGCTAATATTTACGGCATGTAAAAACGATGATTCAGCGGAAACTCCTGCGGAAAAAGGAGAAGGAAGCGTTGATTTTTCGGCACTTTTAAGTAGCACTTCTAACCTTAGAACCTTAGATGACAACTCTTTGGATGATGTCACCAAAGCTGTGATCACCGTAGAAAACGGCGATGGTACCGCAACAGATTTCACAGATTTCGAACTTGATGTTTACCGAATCGATGGAAATCTATTTGTTGAAAAAATTGTCCTTCCCGTAGGCAATTACTCGTTGGAGAAATTTAACCTTCTTGACGCTACTAATAGCATCATCTTCGCGACTCCGTTAGAAGGATCGAGGTTAGCCGATTTGGTATCTGACCCTCTTCCGATTTTATTTACGATTAGTCAAGATGCTGTAACTTCTGTACCGGTCGAAGTGATTTCTACTGATACATTCACACCTGCAGACTTTGGTTTAGCGAGTTTTGCCATTTCAGAAGTGGTCGTAATAGACTTCTTACTGGTCGTTTCGGCTCAAGGTGAAGATACTATCTTAGCGGGTGATTACACGATTACGACTACAGGTGTTTCTTCTTCTAATACATTTGATGCCATTGCCAATAATGTTATCACCGTGACTGATGTACCAGGAGCTACTTATACCTTAACGATCAATGTTAGCGGATATGACGAATACACTACTTCTATTACCAGAGATGATATTGTCAATGTATACAGTGCTACACCTCTCTTAGTTGAATTGACCAAGACGGTTGCACCAACATTAACGTTTACGTTCTTTGAGGAAAATACGAGTGCGCCATTTTGTCTTGGAGCTGCTGGGCAAAGCTTCACAGTGAGTCAGAGCTTTTCTTGGGGAGTACTTGAAGTAGAAAGTTGTTCTGGAGCTCAGACTGGAACATTAAGTATCTACAGCGGTGAAGGAGTTGCAGGAGCTTTGTTATTAACGCAACCAATATCAATTATCGATGGGGTAAATCAAATTATTCTAGATACCCCAATATCGGTTACAAATGGGAATCAATACACTTTCAGCACAGATTTAGCACTTAGTTATTCTAGTGGTGGAAATCCTTATCCAGGTGGAAGATCATTTTCTGCGGGTATACCATTCGTGGCCGACCGCGACACATACTTTAAAGTGGGAGAGATTAATCCTTAATGAGCTGAAATTTCGAGTTTAAGAACCCAGGGAGTTTTACTCCCTGGGTTCGCTAAAAAGGTGTTACTTATCTGAGAATTACTTCTTGATTACTAGCTTTCTGCGTATGCCGTTATCAAATAGCAATTGATATAATCCTGATTTCATATCAGAAACATTGATTTTAGAAACGTCTCTAAACGAAATAACCTTAGATCCCAAACTATTGTAAATAGTCAGTGATACGCTTTGGTTAAAATTCACCACCCCGCTAGTTGGGTTCGGATAGTAATTAATAGTAGTTACACTATTTTGTTGATCAACTCTAAAGCGAGCATTGCAGCTTTGTGAGATGTTCCATTGGAAACCACCTGGACAGTTGAGCGTTTCGTTTCCAGAGCCGTTACATCCATTTCCTCCCCAAGCATCATATTGAGAACTAGCATTTTCTGCTTGGTAAGTGGTACCTCCAACCTCAATGCGATCTATTCTTAAGTCATTTGCAGAAGGACTGTCATTAGTGAATTCAACATTGATTTGAGAAATACTACCTGAGTAGTTATGAGAGTACTTTTCAAATGTTCTAGAATTGAAGTTACCCCCAATGTTATTCCACGTCTTGACGGTACTACCATTGATTTTCAATGCCATTTGCTCATTATTGGTTGAGCCTGCCGCATAAATATCAATCGTACAAGAACCACCTGACGGTCCATCGTTTCCGCCGTTATTATCGCCTGAGTTATCATCAGAGTTATCATCACCAGAATCGTCTCCTCCACTCGATGGTGGCAATGTACCGTCCCAATTTTCTAAAATAGGTTTTAATACCTGATAAAATTGTCCAGCCACTTTTCGTGCACCTGATTCGCTTAAATGAACATTGTCGTAATAATCGCTTCTATTTAAACCCGCAGCCATAAGGTCAACGAAGTAGATATTATCGGTAGCACTTCTGTTAGCCACTTCCCTAGCCCCATCTCTTGCATGATCATAACCGCCACCTCCTCTTGATGGTGGTGCTCCGGCAAAAAGCACAACAACAGAAGGCTTTCTTCTAACGATCTCATCCACAAGGTTGATGAGCAATTGCTTTTCATTATTTAGGGCCGCAGCATTATCAAAGCTAATGGAGGAGTTGGTTCCGAGCATCATGGTGACAATATCTGGGTCCTCGGCCATGATAATATCTAGGTTTTCATAGATATTCAATTGTCGGCTTTGGAAATATCCCCAGTCAGCTACCCTGTTGTCTGGCCCCGCTGAGTGACCTCCATATCCAGCATGATCAGGATCTGGAATTGGTTCGGTACGATCAAAGTTGTATGGATGGTCCCCATCGGTGCCGGCATCAATACCGGCCTTATTTGGACCAACAAAGTCAATGTTAAAGCCATCTGCGATCGCCCTGTTGTACATATTTCCGCGATAGCTGAAAAAGTCATCCTGATTATTATCTGATCCTGCAGTTATTGAATCACCTAGTGGCATGATCTTAATAGCACTACCGTTACTTGGTGGTGGATTATTATCACTCGGTTGAGTGACCGAAATGGTCACATCATCGCTATCTGTTGCTCCTTCGTCATCAGTTACGATTACTGTAATCGTTTTACTTCCGACAGAAACACCTGTGTAGCTGTAAGTATAAGGTGCTGTTACATCTTCGCCTAGTTTAGTGTTACCCTCAAAGAATTCGACTTTGTAAACTGATCCATCAGCATCTGAAGCATTTGTAGATATCTGGATGTTATCACCCGTTTCTATAGACGCATTATTTTGCGGTGAAGTAATTGAAACCGTAGGTGCTTGATTTGGAGCAGGTGGTGGTGGTGGGTTGCTGCCATCACTAGTACATCCATAAAACTCGAGTTCAGCGATGTTACCATAACCACTGTTAGGTGATAAGTATCTTACATATCTAAATACAGCTCTATTGCTAACCGTTTGAGTGGTTAAACTACCTTGGGATGGAGCACTGCTAATAGTGTAGAGATCTACCACTCCTGAGAAATTGGCGCTGTTAGCACCTTGGAACTTACCACCAACCATTCTGTTGGCCCAAGAGCCACGAGGTGCGTACTTCACAGAAGTAATTTGATATGCAGCTCCTAAGTCATATCCAACCCAGTTTCCGTTACCACTTGGGGCATCAAAGAATGTGTTCATGTTTCCATCAACCGCTCTTTCCTTGGTATTACCACTATTATTCCAAGATCCATTGGTACCGATAATCGTACCTGTCAATTCACTATCGCAACTACCACTAGGAGGAGGTGCAGGAAGATCCTTGTAGGTAGCAGTAACGGTTACATTTGTCGCAGGCATGGTAAGTGATGTACTCGCGCTATTAACATCAGCGACTCCAGATGTATTTCCGGTCCAAACGTCAAATTCTTGTCCAGCCGGAGCAGCATCAGCGGTGATACTTACAGTTGCTCCTTGTGTATATGAACCATCACCAGATCCATTGTTCACCGTCAAACTATACGTTGGAATGTTGATGTCTCTGTAGGTGGCGGTAACTGCAATATCAGCATTGACAGTAACGGATGTAGTTGGATCGTTGATGTCCGCCACAGATGATACATCTCCGGTCCAAGCATCAAACTCTTGCCCTGATGGTGCAGCATCAGCGGTGATATTTACCGAAGTACCATCGTCGTACGTTCCATCTCCGATGCCTGAGTTAACGGTTAACGAGTATGTGATAGGCTGCGGGTCAGGATCACTGAAATCACATGTATTGGTTATTGTGTATGTGAAGCTTCCACTGCACCACATCCATTCTCCACCTTGGTTTGGACAGATACCTGATGCGTTAGCGTTTTCTGTTTGATATTCTGTTCCGCATACATCTATTTTGTCTATTCTAACGTCTCTAGCTCCACCGTTATCGTTCGTAAAAGTCACCTCAACCGTACTCGGAGTAGTACTTAAGTCAATTGAATAAGGCACATATGTAGGAGATGAAACATTTCCACCAATGTTTGTTATGGTTCGAACCAGTGTTCCGTCCACTCTTACTTCTAAGATTTCACCTCCACCTTTTGCGGCAGCATAAACGGTAAGTGTACCAGATGTACCTGGCGTCGGATCGGGGTCTGGATCCGGGTCCGGTTGTGGATCAGGATCTGGTTGTGGATCAGGATCAGGATTTGGAGGTGATGGTAATGTCCCATCTAGTTCTGTAATTCGTTTCGAAGTAAGCGCTTTTTGAATATACCCAGTTCCCCAATGTCCTCTTGCCGCTTGCGTTCTGTACAACCTATCGGTCATTGGACTTGGAGGGTTAATTTGTGTTGGACCAGTTGGTGAGTAGATGGTAATCTTACGACGAGATTTCACGGCTTCAATCAGCTCCTCTCTCCAGTCACCCATAATATCGACGGCAATCGCCGTGCCGCTGTTCGTATTAGGAACACCATTACGCCCTTCGGCTGTTTGGTATTCATCGCCTAAAAACCATCCAACGATAGGTCTTGCGCCGCCTAGTCCGTAGCTACCACTGTTGATATAATTACCTCTGGCATCCCACATGGCATATCGACTAAATATTTCTAATCCCGGTCTGTTTGGATCTACATCCCCTACAGTTCCTTGCGACTCCGGACAGTTATTTTGCCTCCAAAGTGCATTTCCTGTTTTAGCGTCATACAACCCCGTACTGCGACAAGCATTTTCAGCTCCCCAGAAAAATTCAATACCTGGATTATTGAAGTCGATATCTCCTACATATGCCATATCTCCAGAAGCGTTTGAACCATCTCCACAGTTGGGTGCGGTCCACATACCACGGCCATTATCATCCAATATGGTCGGTCCCATATAGATCTCATCTTTGCCATCTCCGTCTAAATCAGCTGCTGTCACAGCATGTGAAGTAGATCTATAGCACTCAGATGATTCTTGTGTATGAGACCACTTCCAGATTATATCTAGATTGCTGTCATAGGCCCAGGCGTTCACTCCGTAGTACATTCCTTGCACTGCCACAATCGATGGATTCACGCCATCCAGGTATGCGACGACCAATTGAAACCTACTTTTATTGTTATAATTTCCGACTCTGGTTGGCCAGTCATTCTGATCGATCACCTGACCAGTCATTGGATCTAGTTTATAAATAAAATATTGTGCATCTTCCACCCTGCCAGGCCAGTCATTAGGTGATCCAGATGAACCGACGCAGTATATCTCATCTTTGCCATCTCCATCTAGATCATAGCAGACTACTGGGGTGTACCAAACACCTTCTTCAATTCCTGTTCCCATATCATGGGTCCAGAGCAAGTCTCCATTTTGGTTAACTGCCCTTAGTTTAACTGTCGAAACATTGGTTCGGAAAAACGCCGGATCATGATTTCCGCTCATGTCCTTGATAACAAATTCGACATTTCCATTGCCATTAAGATCTCCAAAGGCATATTGAAGCTGGCTACCTCTGGAATAAGGTTGAAGAATGTTGTTGAGATCTATTTCTTTGGTTTGAAAGCTTTGTGCGTTTATGACGTTTGAAAGAAAAATGGTCATGAGAAACATAATACATGCCCCTATCCTACTATAGCTACGCGCAGGTGAATTTGGCTTGATATTCATCATATTTTATAAGTTTTAGCTTATACCATTTATACTATATCGTGACATGTATTTTACTCCTGTTTTTCCCTTCTTCTTTAAAAATCCTCTACTAGCCGTCCGCACCTTAGCGCTGCTAGGCCTGTGTTTTTTGCCTTGAATAAGAAAAAACCAGTTTCGTAAACTAATACGTCATTATACACTACAAATGGTATTAGAATACCAGGATGTATTCATTCATTATCCCAGTGCAGGTTATCTGAAAATGAGTTTTGAAAGCTACGTAATTAACTAGCTGGTCTTATAACCAAGGCTTTTAACATCGATTTTTGATGAACAGGCACTAATTGATTTAGATGAAAAGTCGTATAACTAGCTCCACACAGAAAACTGCTGTCTTTATGTTGAAGTATTTATTGCACTAGTAAATTGAATGTACTGAAGCTAAGTAATACGGTTTATGAAATACACAGATCTAGCCTGTATACCATCCTGATAAGAGAGTAAACATTGATTGATATGGTTTTTTGTTGACTATTACGTTGTTGACATGAAAAGAAACCAGGAAGTTTCCTTCCCGGTTTTTATATGATTTACTAAGACTGTTTATTTTACAATCAATCTTAGTTTAGCTCCATTCTCAGGGATTACATGATATAACCCTGATTTGAAGGTAGAGATATCAAGTTTACTTACGTTAGAGTAAGTTCCTACTTTAGACCCTAGACTGTTGTAAATGGTTACAGAAGCAGGTCGACTGAAGTTAACCACGTTCTGAGCCGGATTAGGATAAAGCTTCAACGCTGCATCACCTAAACCGCTCGTCGTTCCGAATCGAGCGCTACAGCTTGCAGATACATCCCAACGGAATCCACCAGGACAATTAAGTGTCTCGTTTCCTGAACCATTACATCCATTACCGCCCCAAACATCATACTGGGAATCAGCGTCTTCAGCTTGGTAAACATTTCCATTTACTTCGATTCTGTCTACTCTTAAGTCATTAGCAGAAGGACTGTCATTCGTAAAGTCAACATTGATCTGAGAGAATGATCCTGAGAACGTATATGAGTACTTCACAAAAGTTCTGTTGTTGAAGTTACCCCCTATGTTATTCCAAGTTTGGACAGTGCTACCATCCAGTTGTAATCTCATTTGCTCATTATTGGTGGCTCCTGCCGCGTAAACATCAATGGTACAACTAGTACTGCCACCAGAGGAACCACCAGAACTAGATCCGGAAGATGACCCTCCTGATGAAGAACCGCCACTGCTAGACCCACCTGACGACGAACCACTACCACCATTAGTCAGCACTAACGATACTTCATCGTACCATTTTTGGGCAATCTTGTTATACCCTGCTTGAGTAGGGTGCAGTTGGTCGCCGCTGATATCCACATTCAAGTTCCAGTTGATACCATTTCTCATATCCACCAAGTGAATGTCCCTGCCTTGATTGCTGTACTTGGTCACAATAGCTGGAACCTCCGAGTTGAAGGTAGAAGCAAAGCTAGAACTCCACCTTACTGGAGTAATGTTTGCTAACATAAGTGTCATATCCGGCTTGCTAGCAAATATTTTACCTACTAAATCGTCTAACCTGTCCGCGCCAACGTTGTCGGCATTATAAGATCTTTGGTTGAAGAAATCATTGATACCAATCATCAATAACATGACATCGATATCATAACTCAGTAGATTAGGACCATTGGTTAATATATAATCAATGCTAGCATTTGGCCCCAAAGCACCTACAGAGTTTGGATCAGGACCGATAATGTAACCACCAAATCCAGCATGTCTTCTTCCTCCGCCATCATTTTTTGGACCAATGAACTCATAGTCAAATCCTCCGTCGTTCAGTAATGTTTGTAACCTCTGCTTGTATCCTGGACTTGATTGAGTGATCGAGTTTCCAACGGGCATTATCTTAACCGTTCCTTCAAAACCTCCTCCAGAGCTACTACCACCAGAAGATGAACCTCCAGAAGAGCTACCGCCGTTGTTAGGTGCGGTTGCTATTACGGTTACCGCAGACGAAGTTGTTGAGGCTCCATCGTCGTCCGTAGCTACAGCAGTGATCGTTCTTGTTCCTTGAGGTACCTGTATGTAGTTATAGTTGTAAGGCGCATTCATGTCCTCACCTAACTTCGTAGAACCGTCAAAGAACTCCACTTTTGAGATTGATCCATCGTTATCGCTAGCATCTGCGACTAAGAATACATCTGACCCTGCATCCATAGTAAAGTTATTAGCAGGAGATGTAATGGAAACAGATGGCGCCTGATTTGCCGGAGCACCAGAAGTAGTACAACCGTAAAACTCTAGTTCAGCGATGTTACCGTAACCACTGTTAGGAGAAAGATATCTTACATATCTGAAACCTGACGTATTGCTAATAGTTTGTGTGGTTAAGCTTCCTTGCGAAGGAGCCGAACCAATGGTATAAAGATCCACCGCACCTGAGAAATTTGCGCTATTGGACCCTTGGAATTTACCATTGACCATTCTATTCGCCCATGAGCTTCTAGGAGCATACTTGACGGAAGTAATTTGATGAGCAGTACCTAGGTCGTACCCTACCCAGTTACCGTTTCCACTTGGGGCATCAAAGAAGGTGTTAAGGTTACCATCTAGCGCTCTTTCTTTCGTATTTCCACTATTGTTCCACGAACCATTCGTTCCAATAATCGTTCCTGTCAGCTCGCTATCACAATCTCCACTTGGTGGAGGAGGTGGTAAAGCAGAATATGTGGCGGTAACCATCAGATTTCCGGTTACAGTGATTGTTGTTGTAGGATCGTTAACATCTGCAATGGTAGACGTATTTCCAGTCCATGCGTCAAATTCCATTCCACTAGGAGCAGCGTCAGCAGTAATGTTTACGACCTCACCGTCGTCGTATGTGCCATCACCGATTCCTGAGTTTACCACTAGGTCATACTGTATTGGGTCTGGGTCTGGATCCGGATCTGGATCCGGTGTTGAAGTACACGTATTGGTAATATTATAGGTAAAAGTACCGTTACACCATAGCCATTCGCCACCAGAATTTGGACAGAAGCCTGTCGCAGTTGAGTTTTCTGTCTGGTATACTGTACCACATACATCAATCTTGTCTATTCGTAAGTCCCTAGATCCTCCATTATCGTTGGTAAGGCTTACTTGAACGCTAGAAGGAGTTTCTGTCAATGGAATTTCAAATTCGTCTTGCAGCTTTTTTAGTTGTATTGACAC
>CAYMST010000036.1:0-25160 GCA_964393115.1 uncultured Roseivirgaceae bacterium
CATCTTCTTTAAGACAACTGGTTTTTTTATTTACTTTTTATCTATTTCCATTGGGCTCTTAATCGGTATGGAGATTCCATTAGCGATACGGTTAAATAATGACTATCAGACACTTCGAGTAAATATCTCAAGCATATTAGAAAAGGATTATTACGGCAGCCTTCTTGGCGGAGTTTTCTTTGCCTTTATCGGACTTCCCTATTTAGGCTTGGTGTATACTCCGTTCGTCTTGGGTGGAATTAATTTTCTAGTCTCCTTAGGGTTAATCTGGATGATATCCAGTCAAGTTGGGCGACGAAATAAGGTTATGTGGGGTTCCTTATCCTTAATTCTTTTCGGAGTGCTGCTAGTGGGCTTAAAATATTCACAAGACATTATTGAGTTTGGCGAGTCTACAAGGTACAAAGATATCGTTGTAGAAATGAAACAGTCACGCTATCAAAGAATTGTGCTGACGGAGCGAGAAAAAGATACATGGCTATTTATAAATGGAAATCAGCAGTTTTCAACAATTGATGAAGCACTATACCATGAGTTGCTTGTTCATCCGGCCGCGATATCAATTAAAACTCTGAAATCCGCGTTGGTTTTAGGAGGAGGAGATGGATGTGCAGTTCGTGAATTGCTTAAGTATTCAGAATTAGCATCCATCGACCTTGTTGATCTTGACCCTTTAATGATTGAAATAGCAACAGTGGATTCACTATTAAGTGCAATCAATGAAGGTGCGCTCAGCAATAGTCGGGTAAATGTTCGACTTCAGGATGGATTTACATTCTTGGAAGAATATGTAGGGGACAAGTACGACCTGATTATTATTGATTTGCCAGATCCTAAGTCTGTTGATTTGGGAAGGTTGTATTCATTGGAGTTTTATCAACTCTGTCGCTCGAAATTGACACCAAACGGAGTACTAGTAACCCAAGCCACATCACCATATTATGCACAAAACGCCTTTTTTTGCATAGAAAAAACCATTCAACAAGCTGGCTTTAAGACTATGAGGTTACAAATGCCGTTACCAACTCTTGGGGCATGGGGTTGGGTTATGGGTAGTCTAAAAGAGGTAATTACACCGAATTTTGAGCGACTAAATGAAATCTCAAATGTCCAGTGCTTTAACAAAGAGGTATTTAACATGTCGACCTCATTTGGTAAACGAATTCAACGGTTAGATGCACCGCTCCTTGTAAATAGACTTTATGATCCTGTGTTATACAAGTATTATTTACGTGGTCAATGGTGGTTGTATTAGTTTTGTAGTTTGCTGATTTGTTTTATACCATTTATACTATCTAGTGACGTGTATTTTACTCCTGTTTTTCCCTTCTTCTTCGTTAAAAAGCCTCGCCCTAGCGCTGCTAGGCCTGTGCTTTTTGCCTCGAATAAGAAAAAAACAGTTTCGTAAACTAATACGTCCTTATACACTACAAATGGTATTACACCTTTCCAGCACTGATATAGGCGCATTTAAATCATACGAAAACATCGATTCTTTTGAGTAGTAGAAGGGGTATTTTTATCCATGACCTTAAGCGAGTAATTCCTGTTCTGGCCATTGGGACGGCAATAATCTGGTTTTTTGACTTAGATCTTCAAGTACAGTCTTATTTCTATGATAACGGCTGGCCACTTAAAGAGCATCCATTGATCGCTGGATTTTATAATTACGGTGTTTTTATTGGAATAGCAGTTGGTCTTTTGGCGATGTTAGTGGTCCTATTGAGCTATCAAAATGAGAAGTTTTACAAGTTTAGAAGGCTAGGCTTCTTCCTGATTTTTTGTCTAGTGGTAGGACCGGGAATAATAGTGAACGGTGTGTTTAAAGAAAACTGGGGAAGACCTAGACCTCGTCAAGTGGAAGAGTTTGGTGGCAATAAAGACTTTTGGCCGGTTTTGTGCAAATGCGGTCCTGAAGTAGAGGGGAAGTCATTTCCTTGCGGACATTGCTCTATGGCTTTTTATCTGTTAATGCCATTTTTTTATTTGAGAAATAGAAATCGAAGGATCGCCAGACTGATTTTGATTGCTGGTTTTCTCTTTGCGGGTGTCATGGGATTGGCCAGGATTTCTGCCGGAGGACACTTTTTAAGTGATGTGCTTTGGGCGGGTGGGATGATGTGGCTAGTTGGTATGACCGGATCGTTTATGTTCAAACTAAATATTGATCCTGATGAAGCCAAACCGATTGTTAAAAAGAAAAGTAAAACAGGGAGAATAGTCACTTACGTCGTTGCCCCTATCGTAATCAGTATATTAATGGTCGCTACTCCGTACTATCAGGATAAAAACTTTGAACTGTCACATGAACATACTGGTCAACTTGATTCCCTCAAAATCGAGTTTCCAGTAGGTAACTTGGTTTTGTCCCAGGGGACCGAGTTAAATATGAAATATCAAGTGCGAGGTTTTGGAGTACCAACAAGCAAGATGATTATAAGGTACCTAACAGGCCATTTTTATTTGGATGAGTCAGGAATGTTTACCAAAGTGACATCATCTGCACAGATCGATCTGCCTGATAACACGAAAAACATAATTGTCACTAAAAAAGGAGATATAACATTAACTGAAATGCCTACCTCATCCTTGATTCTTCGGTTACCTAATGGCCATTTTATCAATGAAGTAGACAAACGTGATTTTTCAGTACGTTCTAGTGAAAATGGTGAGCTAGTAACCTTTGTAAATGGAACATTAGTAGAAGTGGTATCAGGCTTATAAACCTTCGAAGAAGTTGGTTTTATGAATGAAAATTGAACTGTATTCGTTGGTTTTAGTTTATGCGCTAAATACTTCTAATGATTGAAGTATGTCTTAAAACTTGTCAACATGTAACCATTTAGTTATTTAAATCAAATCTTTGGTATAGCTAGTTAGGAATTCTAATATGGGAATTCCCAAACTTACCGGAATCTTTGGTGTACTTTTTGTCTAGAATAATCGTTACTTTACCTCAACGAACTTGTCGAGCACTAGCATGAATTACGTTCATTTCGTAAAAGCTGGTATCTCTAGAAGACTTTTTTTGACCATATAACTTTAGTTTAGTCCTGCACAAGGATTCAGTGATCAATGCCAATTAAACTCATAATAGTGCTGATGATTAGTATATTGACTTTTTCATGTTATGATGAAATAGGTGATGTGGCTGATCTACAAGTAAATAACTTCAACCCAACCTATAATGTACCTGTATTAAGACAATCTACCAGTTTGGTGGATGTCTTGAATAATGTGTTTGACTCCGTGGCTATTGAGCGACTAGATGGACAGGAAAGGATACGCTTCCGAACACAACTAGAAGGGGTAAGAGCAAATGACCTTTTCGAATTAACCGATTCTCCTGCGAGATCCTTCAGTTTGCCAATTGATGCGAGTCCGTTTCCAGGTATTTTTACATATCGAGAAGTAAGAAGTTTAGCGGTCTCATCTCCACTGCAAGTAGGAGGAGATAAGTATTCGGAAATCAAATTTAGTGCTGGAACATTTAACGCTCCGCTTTTCTTTTTTTTACCGGCAAGAGGTAACATTTCAATGGAAATACTGAATTTAACGGATGAGTTAGGCAATCCTTTTGTACTGACTTATTTTGTTAATAATCTTAATGCATTTCGCAGTAGCCTAAGCATTTCCAATGAAGCATCCTTGGAAGGATATAGTTTGGTATTCACAAATCCCGATATCCCATTGCTAAACGTAGATGTCGAATTCGATTTGACAGTAAATGGTAACCTACTAGGTTCAAGCTTTGCAGAGATACAATACGAAATGCGCAATATGGAGTTTGAAACCGTAAGAGGGGTCTTCGGTAGTCACTCAGAAACGATTTCCGACTTCACCAATATTGACTTTTTTGATAGTCCAGATATTGATGACTTTACCTTTTCGGGTACTGAATTTGATATCGTCATTGATAACGGCTTCGATGTAGAATTAGATTTTGTCCTTGGTCAACTTTCTATCCCCAGTTTTTTTAACCCTCAAGTACTGGTTGGAACCAATATAAATAACCCTTCTACTATATCTGCTAATTCGGAGAGCACTATCCGTTTTACTAATCAAAACTCTAATATTGATGCTTTTCTAAACGCGAGACCAAGTCTTGTCAACTATAGAATTACCGGTGCATACACACCGAGCATAGAAGAGGAGAGGATTATTAACAAAGATGATGTGTTACAACCTTCCATTGAAATCTCTGTACCATTACAACTGAGTATTAACGGGTATCAATATGAGGACGGCTTCGATGCAAATTTTAACGGAGTAGATTGGGATGCCGTTAAGCAGCTTAGACTTAGCTTATCCAATGAACTACCAGCCGATATCAGCATAGTCTTTGATTTGGTGGACAGCCGTGGTTTATCGATAGGTAACTTGACTGATGAATTAATTTTTGTTGAGGCAAGCAGTTCGAGTAGTGAAGTTGTAGAGGTGGATGTCGAAAAACAGAATAATTTATCCATTACAGATAGAATTAATTTTCGAACGCTAATTAATACTCCTGGAAACCAACCTCAATCGGTGAGTTCCACCGCAAAGTTACAGTTGGACCTATCAATAGTCGTGGATGATGTATTGTAGAAATCTACTGGCCGTATTACTTTTCTTGGTGCATCAGGTGTCTACAGGACAGTATGTTGGATTGGGGATAGCAAACTTACACGGAGTTAACCCGGCCTCTACCACCAGTAACCCTGCTATTAAACCAAACAATAAGCGAATAATAGGGTTCCCGTTTTTAACAAATCATGATGTTTACGCCGGACTTAATCCGTTCTCTATCAATAAAATTTATGAGGAGGAAAATGAGGAACTTGAATTGAGGACAAGTTTAACAGCTGACCTATGGAAGCGTAATAAAGTTGAGTTTAATATCCGCTCACAATGGTTGTATTATGGCGCGACCAATGGTCTTGGAGATTACTTCGATATTTCTCTGTCAACGCGATCAAACGGTTATGTTAACTTCAGTGATAACCTAACGCACTTTCTCATTCAGGGAAATGAAGATATCAATGACCCAGTTATCGACCTCAAAAGAAATAATGCCAAAGTACAGGCATATCATGAGCTTGCCTTCGGGTATAATAGACTAATTGCTCCTACCACGCGCTTGGGTATTAGAATAAAAGTCTTAAGCGGTATTGGAATGGCACAGTTACGTAATCCGGGAGGTGAGTTAAATGTTTCTCAAAGCGAATGGAGCTTTGATGTTCGGCGATTACTGTTTAGAAGTAGTGGTTTTGATATTGATCGTGGTGAGGGTTTAAAGTGGTTAAATAAAGCTTTTAACCCAGAAAACTGGGGTTTGGGATTGGATATAGGCATCTCCACTCAAGTTACCGAAGACATTAAAGCGGGATTTTCCATTCTGGATATTGGCGCTATTAGATGGGGTGTCAATACCTATGATCTGGATTTAAAAAATTATAGCTACCGTTTCAGTGGAATAGAGGTAGATGCCAATACGGATTTTGAAGCTCGTTTCGATGAGTTAGAGGCTGATTTGGACTCCATTGGGGACCAGATTTCGAATAGTGATACCGCACATGTCAACTTTATATCGACCACTATACCTACGTCGTACCTATTCGTGGAAAAACAGCTTTCAAAATCTCGCTTTATCGGAGCTTCTTTATTCACTCAGTTTCAGGGAACCAGATTTTCCCCAGCTCTGACAGCGTATTATAAGATGATCCCAAATGAAAAAACGGGAATCTTAGCTAATTTAACCCTTCAAAATAGGTCTTTGAGCTTGGGTGCTTCGGCAACTAAGCAATTTGGAAGAGTCAATGTATTCGTTGGGTCTGATAATATCACGTCGATACTAATTCCTGCTAGAGTAAAAAGTATTGACGCACGAATTGGCGCTTATATTTCACTTGATCCCAAAGAAAATAAGCGAAGGCCGACCAAAAAAATAAGTCCTAAAAAGGCAAGTAAGTTCAAAGGCCCTAATTTATCAATTGGTAAAGCGCGTAAGTCTTCTTCGCGGAATTTTAAGAAAAAGCGACCAGAACCAGAAAATCAATCCCGCAAGACTGATGTAGAGGCGAACAAAACCAATAAAAGTGAAGGGAGAACTTTTAAAAAGAAGGAAACCAGCAAGAAGCCTCCGGTAGAAGATAAGGCCACTGATTTGAGTGAAGAATCAAAAGCTTCTGAGAAGCTGATACCTGAGGAGAATTCAAAAGAAAAAAAATCTCCAGACAATCAAATACCTAGTTTAGATGAAACCCCATCACCTGATCTTGATCAAGATCAGGATGTACCAGCACTTGATTTTAAAGAATCTATCTTTGTGGAAGAAAGGCTAGAGGATAATAGTACAAGGACTGATGGGCTAAAACCTGGAGGATATATTGTATTTGGTGTTTTTAACGCGAAGGCGAATGCTGAACATTTTAAACAGCGAATGTTGAAGAAGGGGTATCGAACCAAGATTGGTTATTTATCCGAAACGAAGTATTACTATGCGTACAAATACCAGTATGCTTTGGAAAACAGGGCAGAAGCAATAGAAGAACTAAAGGCCTGGCATAACCATCCTATATTTCCGAATACGTGGCTTCTTTTGGTAAAACCGCGATAGTCTTAATTGTACGAAGGTTTACTTAGGAACTTTTCATAATTGATGTCTCCGTTATTATTCATCATACGAATGATGTACCAACCTGAAACCAACTGTGAAACATCGATTTCTAGTATATCAACCTCTGTTGTACTGAATCTACTAATGACTTTACCAGACATTGTTAGGATGTCCAACGTACGGGTACCTGTGCCCTTTAGAAATAATTTCCCTGACGAGCTAGGGAATATTAACAGCTTTGCTAATTGATTTTGCATAACGTAATACGTTTTACTATGAATGATTAGGTCACGCTGAAATAATCGGTAGGAGGTCTAGCTAAGTCGTGCCATCTTTTGCTGATGAACTGGTGCAATTAACGTCCGGTTAGTAAAATAAACGTTTATTAAGACACTCTATTAAAGTTAACGTCAAGGTTTGTGAAACGTTGCGCATTGCAACGAGAAGCAGAGGTCGGTAACCATAAGAAATATTGAAAACTTTTTATGTTCTGCTTATTCATTTCAGCTTCATCTTTAAATTGTATATGTTAACTCTTTTTTTTTCAGGTTTTTACGGTGAATGGATGAGAAGTGTTTTGGGGATAAAGCTTGTCATTGGGGTAGAATTTCTTGTCAATGCATTCGTCATAAATTCTCAATTATGGCACGCTATATTTCGTTGATTTGTTTTCTTTGTGAGACTATCTTAAAGTCTGAATGGCCAAGAATACATATAAGAAGGTTAATAAAAAGAAAAGTCAAAAAACCGTAGCAAAGCCATCCTTGAGCGTTGCACCTCCTGCTTTTTTGAAAAACAGAAGGTTTCAAGTGGTTTCTGGCTTATTTCTTATCGCAGTGGCCGTATTTACTTTCTCAGCCATTTGTTCCTATTTTTTTACGGGTAAGTACGATCAAAGTGTTGTAGAGTCATTTTTACAAACGAACGTTCGTGAATCTGGGGTAGAAGTCCAGAATTGGTTAGGACTTATTGGAGCAGTGATCTCGCATTCCTTGGTGTTTAAATGGTTCGGTATTGGAGCTGTTTTAATTCCTCCTTTTCTATTTCTGGCTGGACACAAAATCATTTTTCATAATAAAATTGACCTCGTAAGGCTTTTCTATTTTACAGCGTTCTTTTTGATATGGGGCAGCCTACTGTTGGGTTATTTATTGTATGCCTCAGATGAAATTAGTGAGTTGGGATATTTGAGCGGAGGTATTGGCTATCAATTGTCCGTGCTTTTCAATAGCCTTTTCGGTTTTGGAACTATTGTAGTATTGCTATTTACTTTCGGTGCATTTACCGTTTATTTTGTGAGTGCTTATGAATTACATAAGCTTATTCTGGCTTTTAAGACGAGCCAAAAAACAAGCACTCGAACCAGACTACCAGCAGTAACGGTACCTGTAGAAGAGATTGATGATGACGAGGAAGACAACGGTGAATATCAGTTTGATGAGGAGCAAATAAACGAAGTAAAAAAAGCAGTTAAGGAAGAGGTCATAAAGGAACTCGAACTGGATAAAGAAATAATACTTGAACCGAGCAATCGAAAAAAGCCTTCTCCCACGCCTGTAAGCAACAAGGAAAAAGAAAAACCGACTCCTACACCATCTCCTAAGAAAAGTAAAGGTTTAGAGAGTTTTGAACTGATTGTGGAAAAGCCTCTGGATGATGGTGAAAGAGTAGAAACAAAAGTTGTTCCAAGTGATCATGTAATTCCTCCTGCCGCGCCTCCTGTTAGAAATGAAGAACAGGTGAGTTTTCAAGTTGAAAAACCGGCATCCGAAAAAGTGGGACAAGGCTTGGAAAACTATGATCCTACTTTGGATTTAGGTACTTACCAGTATCCTTCTGTTGAGTTGCTAAAGGATTACGGACCAAACAAGCAAAAAGTATCTTCCGAGGAGTTAGAAGAAAATAAGAATAGAATTTTAGAGACGCTTATCAACTTTAAGATAGGTATTTCGAGTATCAAGGCGACTATTGGGCCAACAGTAACTCTATATGAAATCATCCCAGAAGCTGGTGTCAAGATTTCAAAAATTAAGAACTTAGAAGATGACATCGCTTTAAGTCTTGCAGCACTTGGTATTAGGATAATAGCTCCAATACCGGGTAAAGGCACTATAGGAATAGAAGTGCCTAACAAGAGCAGGGAAATGGTGGATATGAGAACAGTTGTATCTACTGAGAAATTCCTGAAGTCAGATAAGGCACTTCCAGTAGTACTTGGTAAAACGATCTCCAATGAAGTATTCGTTGTTGATTTAGCTAAGATGCCTCATATGTTGGTAGCAGGGGCGACAGGACAGGGTAAGTCAGTGGGCATCAACGCCATTTTGACATCCTTGCTGTATAAAAAGCATCCTTCACAACTGAAGTTTGTTCTTGTTGATCCGAAGAAGGTGGAACTTACCTTATACAACAAGATTGAACGCCATTACTTAGCAAAGCTACCCAATAGCGATGAAGCCATAATTACAGATACGAAGAAGGTTATTTATACGCTTAACTCATTGTGTATCGAAATGGATACACGATATGATCTGCTTAAAGATGCCAATTGTAGAAATATCAAAGAATACAACGGTAAGTTCGTAGAGCGTAGGCTAAATCCTGAAAAAGGACATCGCTACTTGCCATATATAGTATTGATCATTGATGAGCTTGCTGATCTAATGATGACGGCAGGTAAAGAAGTGGAGACGCCAATTGCTCGATTGGCACAACTTGCCCGAGCTATTGGAATTCACTTAGTGGTCGCTACACAGCGTCCTTCGGTAAACGTAATAACCGGTATTATAAAAGCAAACTTCCCAGCGAGGTTGTCTTTTAGAGTTACGTCGAAGGTAGACTCTAGAACTATTTTGGATGCCGGTGGAGCAGAACAGCTTATCGGTATGGGAGATATGCTTTTATCACTCGGGTCCGATATTACCAGGCTACAATGTGCTTTTGTAGATACGCCAGAAGTGGAAAGTGTTTGTGACTTTATTGGTGAACAGCGTGGCTATCCGGTGGCCTATCAATTGCCGGAATTTGAGGGGGATGAAGACAGCGGGGTGGCAGCAGACGTGCTGGAAGATAAAGATAGCATGTTTGATCAGGCTGCAAGATTAATAGTCTCTCATCAACAAGGTAGTACTTCTTTGATCCAGCGGAAGCTTAAACTAGGATACAATCGTGCAGGCCGAATTATTGATCAATTAGAGGCAGCTGGCATTGTTGGACCCTTTGAAGGAAGTAAGGCAAGAGAAGTTTTAGTGTCTGACGAGTACAGTTTGGAACAGTTATTGAGTGAACTAAACAAATAATCATTAATAAGGTGAATTGTTTTAGGTTGATTTTTTTAGTTGGTTGTTATTCAGTCAGTTATGGCGTTTTCTTCCTGAATCAAATGCACAAGGGAAATAGAAATAACTTAGTATGAAAAATATTATTGGTTTAGCACTGTTGATTTGTGGTGTAATAAATATCGGTTTTGCGCAAAAAGATAAGCAAGCGCTAGAGGTGTTGGATAACCTAAGTCAGAAGTACAAAAAAATGAACGGTTTCAATGCGTCGTTTGAATATATTCTGGATAATCAGGACGAGGATTTAAACGAAGCACTTTCTGGTACTATTCTTGTCAAGGGCAAGAAGTATAAGCTGGATATGGGTAGTCAGATCATTTATAATGATAATCAATCCGTTTGGACGTATATTCCAGATGCGGAGGAAGTGAATGTTTCTGAGTATGATCCAGAAGATCAGCAAATATCGCTATCGAATATTTTTGAGATATATAAGTCGGGGTTTAAATATCTGATTAACGGTGATGTCTCAACAGATACTGATGTGGCAGTCGACTTAGTTCCCGAGGATGTTTCGACAACTTATTTCAAGATACGGATGACGATTAACAAAGCTTCAAATGAACTGAAGAGCTTCCGGCTTTTTGAAAAATCAGGAAACCGGTACTTATACAAAGTGGTAAAGTTTGAGGAATTGAAATCTGTTAGTGATCGTGAATTTCGTTTTGATGAAAAGGCATTTCCTAGCGTGGAGGTAATCGATTTTAGATAGATTTAGTAGAGTCAATTTTATAGTTTAAGCCTTTCAGCAGTTCTCATCTACAGTAGCACTCATGAATCGAACGGAACTTGTCAGACAAATAAATGAAAAGGGGTCATTTCTATGTGTAGGTTTGGATACAGACCTGAATAAAATGCCCAAGCACTTATTGAAAAGTGATGATCCTATATTTGAATTTAATAAGCAAATCATAGATGCCACTATAGATTACGCTGTGGCTTACAAGCCTAATACTGCTTTTTATGAGCAATATGGTACTAGAGGTTGGGAGTCACTTCAAAAGACAATTGAATATATTCCTGATAGCGTTTTCACTATTGCGGATGCCAAAAGAGGTGATATCGGTAATACATCTAAAATGTATGCGAAGGCTTTTTTTGAAAATATGAATTTCGACTCGGTGACTGTGGCACCTTACATGGGGTCAGATTCTGTGTCTCCATTTCTAAGTTATGAGGGGAAATGGGTCATATTATTAGCACTCACCTCTAACAACGGTGCGATGGACTTTCAAGAGCTTTCTTTGGAACAAGGCGACTTGCTTTTTGAAAAGGTCTTACGGAAAAGTCAGGAATGGGGGACGGTTGATAATATGATGTATGTGGTGGGTGCTACCAGAGGCGAACGTTTTAGAAAAGTACGTTCAGTGGTCCCCAATAACTTTCTTTTAGTCCCAGGAGTTGGGGCGCAAGGAGGAGATCTGGAAACTGTTTGTAAGTACGGGATGAATGATGAGTGTGGTCTTTTAGTGAATTCCTCAAGAGGAATTATATACGCATCGGACGACACTGATTTTGCACATGCGGCTGCAAAAGAATCCAAATCCCTAACCACAACCATGCAAAAGATGCTGGAGAAGTATATGTAACGCCTTAATGAGGATAAACGGAAACGGCGTGACTGGATGATAACGTGGGAATACCCTAATGCCTCTTGCTGATAAAGTATTTACAAAAATATTGTAGATATTTATCCTGATGAATGTTTATTGCATTCATTGCTTATTTACTCAACCTAACACTATAGTACTTGTGACCGAGGACTTTTTACAATTTATCTGGAAATACCAAAAGTTTCTAGACCCCGAATTGAAGACTACTAATGGTAAAAAAATTAATGTTTTTAGCCCGGGTAAACTCAACAGGGATGCTGGCCCTGATTTTGTTGAAGCTCGAATTAAGATAGATGAAATTGAGTGGAGTGGCAGTGTTGAGCTGCATTTGAAATCACAAGACTGGTTTGTTCACCGACACCACCAGGATAAAACTTATCAACAAGTTGTTTTACATGTAGTGTGGCAGGATAACGCAGAAATCCCAGGCATGGAAACGCTGGAATTGAAAAATATCGTTTCTGATAAACTTATTCATCACTATCGTGAACTTAGTACGAGCAAGGACGACCTACCCTGTATACATCTGCTCCATGGTGTCAAACCGATAACTATTTTTTCTACCATGGAAAGAATGGTTGCCCAGCGGATGGAGAAAAAATGCCGAGTGATTATGAGTGTGCTCAATAGTTCACAAGGAGACTGGCAAGAAGCTGCTTATAGAGTTTTAATGAAGGCTTTTGGTTTTCAAATTAACGCAAGTGCGTTTGAGGCATTGTCTCGTGCTCTGCCCTATGAGATTATTCGGAAATATCGCTCCAAGCAGCAGGACTTAGAAGCACTTCTATTTGGTCAAGCCGGGTTTTTAGAGGAGACCAATGAGGATGACTATATGCTCAATCTGAGATCAAGGTACCAGTTTCTGGCTGTAAAGCATAACATCTTGGAATATAGGCTTAGCGTGGAACGTTGGAAATTCTTGAGATTGAGACCTGCCAACTTTCCGACGCTACGAATAGCTCAGTTGGCATCTCTTTTTCATCAGACATCGTCACTTCATGCATCATTTTTAACGATCACAAATTCAAAAGAGCTTGCTGAACAGTTTAATTTGACACCGTCCGACTATTGGCGAGATCATTACCATTTTGAGAAAGCGACAAAAAAACGTAGTGGGAGAGTAGGGAAAGGAAGTTATGAAGGTATTGGGATTAACGTAGTCGTCCCTTTGATTTGGACCTATGGGCAGTATACCAACGACTTGTCAAGATGTGATCAAGCCTTTGGACTGTTACAAAGTTTAGGGTTCGAGAAGAATAGCATTACCTCAAAATTCCCCGTAGTTTTCCCACAAAAAAGTGCTTTTGAATCTCAGTCACAGATAGAGTTATATAACAGCCAATGCAGCAACAAACGGTGCTTAGACTGTTCTGTTGGAATTGAGATCACTAACTTAGAGCGGTGATAGCATCAGTATTGACTTTGTTGGCATTGGTATTCGGGGTCTACCGATACAATCAATCATGGAACAGCTCTTCAAAGCCCTTTTTTTGGTTCGCCCTTGTATTTAAAGTGTCATGCGGGCTATTCGTGGGGTTGATATACATGTTCTATTACAAGGGGGGCGATACCTTTATGTATTTTGATTTAGCTAACTCCATTCATATTGATTGGAACGCGCTGGCAAATGGTGATATGTCTTGGAAGCCTAAAGCTCTAGAAAACAGACCTAGAGTGTTATTTTTTGTTTTAGTCACCAAGGCGTTTAATATCCCAAGTTTTGGGAATTATTGGATGACCAGCATTTGCATGTCAATGGTGAGTTTTCTATGTACTTGTGAATGGGTCAAGCAACTGATACGTCTTTGGCCTGAATACAAGCGTGGAATTCAGTGGTCATTTATGCTACTTCCATCTTTTGTTTTTTGGACTTCTGGCGTGTTGAAAGAGTCTATTGGCATAGGAGCGCTGTTGATTTTTATGGTAGGGCTGACACGTATTGTGGTTTTCCAAGACCTCAACTGGAAGAGTTGGATCTATAGTATAGTAGGAGGATATTTTGCTTTCAAACTGAAGTATTACCATTTGGCATTGACTGCTCCTGTATGGTTAGCTTATTTGACGGCCCTGAAATTCTCATCAAAACTAAATATATCCAAAATAGCTACTTTCTTCTCAGTCTATTTCTTTTTACTACTTTTAGTCCCACTGCTCAATTGGAACTTGCAACCGCAGCAATTTCTGGATTCCCTGTTCCGGAATTACCAAATTATATCTGCAAATTCTATTCCAGAGAATCTAGTCGTATTGGAGCGTTTCGATGCTACTTGGAAAGGAGTATTCTTGTCCTTCCCCGAGGCAGTATTTACCGGGTTATTCAGACCTCTGATTTTCGAAGGGGGTAGTGTTTTTAAGTTGTATATCGGTTTAGAAAATGTTTTTATTCTAATTGGAGTACTGATATATGTGGTTCGTCACAAATTAATCCATGTGAATGCTCTTGCTTGTGGAATATTCTTAATCACCGCGGCATGGATTTTGACGATATCATGTCCCAATCTGGGAAGTCTATCAAGGTATAAAATAGTTTTTACTCCTGTTTTAAGTGGTGTCGCTTTGCTAGGTTGGAATGCGCTATATGGGCGACTCCAAAGTCATAAAGTCAAGGATATCAATTAGGAAAGTAGCTGCCAAAGAGTTCTACCCATACTTTTCTCGCTTGGTCCTCATTTCCCGAACTCTGATAGTCAATGGCCATTTGAGATAGTGACAATGCTTGCTTAGCTTTATTGGTGAAGTTACCCAAGGCATAAACGGGTTGGTGACTACCAATAGCACTCCATTCAGTAGTACCAGTATCTTGCTCAGACAAGTATTTAAAAAAATCTCGGATCATATAGTCATAATAGATAAATGATCCTTTCTTGTCTTCCCAATCCACTAAAAAGTTATAAGCAAATGTATCAATCAGTAGATCTCTCATGAGTACCTTATGCCTTACCTTCCAGGCCTTAGATATTTTACAGAGTCTTTTAAGATTGTTGTTAGTGAGTTTATTTCCGAACCTAATAGCGTTGAGCTCTGCGTTAGGATTTAAAGTTCTCCAAAGTACCCCATGCCTCAAGTCCGCAAAGGTGAATGATTCATCATCGTTTTCAAGAGCAGGGATAATGTTAAGTATCATGCCGTCACCAAACTTTAACTTCACGGCATACCCGTCTTGCCATAGCTCTTCGTTACGGAATGATTTCTTAAGAGATCTTATCATGCTTGTTAGCAGTTTCTCTTGTTCTTTCGGGGTTTCATCATCTGATTCGCTTTCGATCCAATAGGGCATTGGAAACAAAAAATCTACCTCTAATACAATCTGTATAGCGGTGCCACGTCCAAATGAACCCACACATACTGCCCCATCAGTCGAATCGATTTCCCAAAAGTCCATGTTTAATCGTTGGCAAAGCTTAGCTAGCCGTATTGATATAAGACTTTTCGATTCTGCTTTTATAGCTAGGTTGTCACAAAATTCTTTAAAGTTATCTGAGAGACTCATGATCTAATAGCCTAGAGGTGTGATATTATATAAAGTCTATTTAAGCGTTGATACAAAATCTAGAAATATGTTGTTGAAATCAACTCTTTTGTGTATTTCTTTTATGGATTCCATATACGTTTATGACTTGTCGGTTTGTCGGTATTCTCATAGCATTAAGAACCCATCAATAAATTTAATATTATAGTAGCATGTTGCACAAATAAATCGAAAAATTGCCTATAACGGTAGACGAATGGCCGTTATTTTAGGAATCATATGTTTTTTGAGGTTTTCATTTCATTATAGCCAATTGAGTGGATAAAATTTGATCTTAGGGAACAATCGAATATGTCATTCAAACAACTATGAAGCTTAATTGCGCAACAAAAACAGGTTGATTCTGTATAAATTCCTTAACATAGAGTTTTAAAGTATTCATGAGCCGTCTTTCACACTCTTTATTAATCGTTATCGTTGTTTTATTCGCTCGTTTAGGAATGAGCGAACCTAGGGCAATAGACCAGGATATATTATCCGGAGAATGGGAATTTTACTGGAATCAACGCTATACTCCAAGTGATTTTAAAGGAGAAAAGCAGCTCAACGCTATGTTGGTTGAAGTGCCAAACTCTTGGACAGTGTATAAAAATGAGGACGGGGAAAATTACCAAGACTACGGGTTTGCTACGTACAGGAAAGTTGTGACCGTAGAAAATTCCGGAGAGGATATCGCTGTTTATATTCCGAAAATATGGTCCGCTAGTAAGGTTTGGATTAACGGCGACTTAGTGTCTGAACGTGGAGTTCTGGATGCTCAGGCCTATGAAAACAAGATTTTAGAGACGTTGGTAAACGTTGGCAAAGTCAACTCCATTGAAGTGATTGTTCAAGCGGCGAACTATAGCCTTTTTGTATCTGGAATTATTGAACCTTTTATAGTCGGTGACTATGAGGGCTTGAGCAATGAAATTAACCTAGATCAGATTTTTTCTGTTCTATGGATTGGAGCCGTGTTAGTCATGGCTTTTTACCATTTTGTACTTTTCTTTTTCAGAAGAAAATCCGATAGTGCGCTTTACTTTGGCATAATATGTTTACTCATTGGTATTAAACAAACCGTATTTGGGTCTCATGATATCTATGAGTACCTGAAAACGAATGATATTCTCAATTTTCGTTGGCAGAGTGCGTTTTACTACATCTCCACTTATGCCTTGGCACCAGTCGGTTTGTATTATATGAAGTCCTTATACCCTAGTCTCTTAAATACTCGTGTTGTGAAATACACTGGGTATGGATTTTCTGTTTATGCCCTATTTCTTCTGGTATTTCCATTATCGATTTATTTGCCAACAATTCTTCCATTTCAGTTAATCGTTTTTGCAGCAGGGTTCTATATCGCTTACGTCATCGTAAGGGCTTATTTTAAGAAACTTCCTGAATCGAAGATACAGTTGGTAGGTATTTTGGTAATGATATTGGCTGGTATCAATGATGCCATTGCCACCTTTGGCATTCACCTAACTGGAAACCATGAGTTGATTCCAGTGGCCTTTGGTATCTTGCTGATTCTACAGTTTATTATTCTATCCAAACGTTTTTCAGGAGCCATGAGTGGCTTAGAAGACTTATCTGCACATCTGGAACAGAAAGTCATCGATAGAACGGCTGAGGTAAATAGACAAAAAGAGGAAATCGCCATTCAAAACACCAACATCAAGTCAAGTATTCGATATGCTGAAAGGATACAAAAATCTATGATGCCAAGTTTGGACAACTTCAAACGTATATTACCTGACTCGTTTCTACTTTTTCGTCCTAAGGATGTGGTCTCCGGTGATTTTTATTTCGTTGAGGAATATA
Source organism: uncultured Roseivirgaceae bacterium (assembly GCA_964393115.1). Taxonomy (GTDB): domain Bacteria; phylum Bacteroidota; class Bacteroidia; order Cytophagales; family Cyclobacteriaceae; genus CAYMST01. Next base: position 16,885 of record CAYMST010000036.1, read on the forward strand.
AGGAGAATGGTATGGATTTGAAGTTTGTCGCTGCTGTTGACTGTACAGGTCATGGAGTACCAGGAGCTCTAATGAGTATGATTGGTAGTACACGTCTACAAAGCATAATTAACGACTATAAAATATTTAACCCGTCAAATATTCTGGCTCAATTAACAAAATCCCTTAGTGATCAGTTGCAGCAAGATCAAAACGATAACCGTGACGGGATGGACTTGGCCATTTGTGTGATTGACTATGTGAATAAGGAAATTCGTTTCGCGGGAGCTTTTAACCCTTTGATTTACATAAAAGATGGGGAGCTAATTAGGATCAAAGGAGACCGGATTCATGTAGGAGGGGGACTTGAAGGAGAGTCCGAGGAGTTTCAAGAGCACGTTATTCCAATGGATGGTGCTATTACGCTATATTTATTTTCAGATGGTTTCCAAGATCAGCTCGGAGGGCCGGATAATAAGAAGTTCATGGCTAAAAAATTCCGTGAAATGCTTCTAACAACTCATCAAACCGATATGAACGCCCAAGGTGAACAAGTAAATAAAATCTTAGATGATTGGATGGTCCATGAAGAACAAGTGGATGACATCTTGCTCATCGGCCTTCGCGTTTAAAATGCCACTAAGAAGTGTGCTGATTTAAGAAGAAAACCGAACAGACGAGCTATTCTACAAGTCGCTATCGTTGCCAAGGTTGAATCAATTATTAACCATCAAATACCATATTGATTAATTATTTTCGCTTAAGATCCAATAAATATGGTCTTTTATACTCTGATCTTCTTCTAATCTTTGCCAATTTTGAAGTAAATTTTTAAGCTCACCCATTGATGATGTCCCTTCTCTGTATATCATGTCCAATACTCTATTCCTAACGGCTTTACTCTTATCTAAATGAAGTGCTTTGTAGCAGTCTATTCTTTCGGTCAAATTGAACTGACCGCATTCCATGATCAGTAAAGCAGTTTCTCTTATTTTTCCATTCTTGTCTTGTTGCATTGACTTCATCAAGTTCTTGATTTCTGGAAAGAAAAATGTCATTTCTTCAAGAATTTGAATTATTGATTCCCAAGCGTATTTGCTACTTTTTTTAATTGATGAGGTCAATTGTTTGTATGCGTCGTTGTCTATGGTTCTTGATTTAATGGCATTGTATCTGATTTCCTTGACTTTCATTATTTGTTGAACATCAGATTCAAGTTTGTCCAAATTGGGTTTAAGTACCCAATCTTTAAAATAATGTTTCGTTAATTTTCTTTCGTTATCGAGAGAGTAGGATACTAATCTATGTGGAAAGACTCCAATGTGGATTTTTTTCCACAACAATCTTTTATTAATGAACAGCCTCGGAAGTAGGATTGCTTCTCTAAATGAGAAAATAATTCTGAATACTAAGGATAGTACGTTAAATCCGTTTTTCAACGTAGTGAATAAGTTAAGATTTTGATTTTCAGTATTTTGTGTATTTACCCTTTTGTGCTAATAAAATAGTCTAGTGCGGAACGATACCCGTGGAGCCCCAGTCCTGAGATAATGCCAACACAATTTTTACTTAGGAAGCTATGATGCCTAAATTCCTCTCTAGAAAAAATATTGGAGATATGTACTTCCATAGTGGGCGTATTAACAGCTGCAATGGCATCGGTTAGCGCTACTGACGTATGTGTTAGTCCGCCGGCGTTAAGTACGATACCATCAAAACTAAAGCCGATTTCATGTATACGGTCGATGATTTTCCCTTCGTGGTTAGACTGAAAGTAGGAGAGATCAATGTCATAATCTTTTTTTAATTGCTCGAAATAGGCTTCAAAGCTTTGATCCCCGTATATACTTTTTTCCCTAACCCCTAATAGGTTTAAATTTGGACCGTTAATAATTTCTATCTTCATTCTTTCCTGATATGTGGGAGTCTTATATCCAACAATTTACTTATTACCTGAAGCTGGAGCGATCATTGTCAGACAACTCTATTCAGGCATATGCCCACGATATTAAACTATTTCATCAATTCTTACACATTAATGAGCTTGAAATATCTCCGTCAAATATTACGGATACGCATATTCGAGATTTTTTGATGTATGTGAATGGTTTGGGGCTTTCTGCATACACGCAGGCGAGGAATCTATCTGGGCTAAAGTCCTTTTTTCGATATCTGAAATATGAAGGGAAAATAGAAAAAGATCCATCTGAATTAATTGAGGCACCAAAGCTCGGAAGGAAGATTCCCGAATGTCTCACGGTGGAGGAAATAGACCGAATTCTTGAAGCTATTGATCACTCAAAAGATGAAGGAGTGAGAAACCGTGCGATTTTAGAGACATTATATTCCTCAGGACTTCGAGTTTCCGAGTTGGTTAACCTAGAAATCAACAATGTCGTTCGAGAAATTGGGTTTCTAAGAATATTAGGAAAGGGAAATAAAGAACGACTAGTACCAATAGGAAAAACGGCGTTGAAACATATTGATATTTATTTAGAGCACATTCGCAATAAACTCAATATCAAAAAAGGCAATGAAGGTTTTCTCTTTCTCAATAGAAGAGGTACCCAACTTACTAGAGTGATGATATTTACGATAATCAAAAGGTTGTGCAAAGAAGCTGGTATTGAAAAAAATGTGAGTCCTCACACATTTAGACATAGCTTTGCAACTCATTTGATCGAAGGAGGGGCGGATTTACGTGCCGTGCAGGATATGTTAGGGCATGAAAGTATCACGACTACGGAAATATACACACACCTAGACAAGGAATATCTCAAGTATGTGGTAAACGAGTACCACCCGATGAGCAAGCTTTAAATATTGATTTCAGATAGCAATTATTTATGTACCAGTTTATTAAAACCCTACTTTTTCAGCTAGATCCAGAAAGAGCACATCACTTTACCATGAAGTGGATAAAACGTTTGAGACTAGGAAGTTTGGGCCTCTATGATGTCAAAAACGATAAGCTAATAGTGAAAAAGTCTGGTCTTACCTTTCGGAATCCTGTTGGTCTTGCTGCTGGTTTTGATAAGGACGCGAAATACATAAAGGATCTTGCTGGTCTAGGTTTTGGATTTATTGAGATTGGTACGGTGACCCCGAAACCTCAACCTGGAAATGATAAGCCAAGACTTTTTAGATTAATTCAAGACAATGCTATTATCAATCGAATGGGCTTCAATAACGACGGCGTTGATGCGGCTGTTGAAAGGCTACGCAATACGAAAACTGACATCTTGATTGGAGGGAATATTGGAAAAAACAAAATAACTCCTAATGAAAATGCTATTTCGGATTACATCAACTGTTTTCGTGCCTTGCACGACTATGTCGATTACTTTGTGGTGAACATTAGTTCGCCAAACACCCCTGGTTTGAGAGATTTACAAACAGCATCTTTCGTCGGAAAGCTATTTCAGTCACTAAGAAAAGAGGAAGAAGATTTTACTACTAAAAAGCCTGTTTTGTTAAAGATAGCCCCTGACCTTACCGACGCCCAACTTGAAGACTTGCTTGAAGTTGTGGTGAACGAGAAAATAGATGGCGTGATAGCTACAAATACGACTATAGACAGGGATGGCTTACTAAGTAATACAAAAAGAGAAATGGGCGGTTTGAGTGGTGCGCCACTGACAAATAAATCAACGGAGATCATTAAGAAAATTCGGACAAAAGCAGGTGCCGATTTGTTGTTGATAGGAGTGGGAGGCATTATGAACCCAAAAGATGCTCTTGAGAAATTACAGGCCGGTGCGGATGTCATACAGCTATATACTGGCTTTATATATGGAGGCCCGAGGCTTATTAAAGACATCAACAAAGAGTTGTTAAAATCGGATTTTGCTTATAGGTAAAGAATGGTTTAGCTTTGCTTTACTTTTGAACTATACTTTACTTTATCATGAACTTATTAAAAGGTTTTAAGAGCCTATCCACTCTTATACTAATCTTCTTGTTAGCGTCTTGTCAAGATGATGATACAAATGAGCCTCAAGTAATTTTAGCTGGAAAACGTGATCATAGTGCCGTTAACAATTGGATTTATGAAGTTATGAATGGTATGTACTTGTGGAATGATGAAATTCCTATACCAACGAACTATGATGTCATACCGCAAGATTTTTTTGAAGGCTTGCTTAGCGAAAAAGATCGTTTTTCATTTATTCACGAGTCTGCAGCTGAACTTATTGGTAGTCTTGAAGGGGTTAGAAAAGAATTTGGTTTCGAATATCAACTCTTTAGGAGAACTCGATCATCAAACTACTTGGAAATGATGGTGCTGTACGTAAAGGATAATAGTCCGGCTTCGCGAGCAGGATTAAAACGTGGTGAGACCATTTTAAAAATCAATGACCAATTCATAACGATAGATAATTACCAAACGTTGATTTCCAATGCAACATCAGCTAAAGTTTACGATTCGGCACTTAAACCACGGGTAGTGGCCTTAAGTAAAGAAGAAGTCATCGAATCGCCTAGCTTTATGCACAAAGTAATCACACCGAGCTTTGGGACAAGAATCGGGTATTATGTGTATAACTTTTTTAGTCCGGGGCGAGGCGAGTCACGAGAGTATGACGAAGAAATGGATAAAGTTTTTGCTGATTTTAAACGAAATGGAGTTAACGAACTTGTATTGGACCTTCGTTATAACAGTGGGGGTAGAGTAAGTTCAGCAATCAATCTTGCCAGTTTAATTGGGCCGGTTACAACTGATGATGTATTTGCTCAATATGTATATAATGAAGAGTTTGCCAAGGTGATTCAAGAAAGTGATGAGGAGAATGGATCGTCTTTTGTTGAAAAATTCTTAAGCAAGGCCTCAAATATCAACGAGGGACTGAGGTTCAATAGAGTTTATGTCATTACAGGTCGTAGAACTGCATCAGCGAGTGAAGCCGTAATTAACTCTTTAAGTCCATATATGGAGGTCATTAGAATAGGATCAACCACAGTTGGTAAGAATGTAGGATCATTCGTAATGAGCAGTCAGCTAAACGGCTCAAACTATGCCATCGCTCCAACAGTATTCAAATTGGAAAACAGCCTTGGTGAGTCAGATTATGAAGATGGTTTTCGACCCGATTATGAGATTGACGAAACACGATTTGACTACATAGAACTTGGTGATCAGGAAGAACCTTTGCTAAAAGTGGCCCTTAATCTTATCAGAGGTAATAATGCTATTCCAACTTCTTCGGCAAGAGTTTTATCCAGAGAGTACGTCGGTAGTTCTATTTCAGAAAGAGCCTTGATACGAGACTATGCTGTCGGAAGCGAATGATAAGTAGCGCACCTGTCAATTGACATTATTTTATACTAATGCTGTGATAATATCTCTTTCGTAAACGTTTAACTACCATAGGTTTATTTTTATGAAGATTTACAACTCTTGCAAGTTTATATATCTTGTCGCCGTAGGGCTGATTTTCTTTTCGTGCAGTAACGATGAGGATCCTATAAGCGACACAGCAGTGAACCAATGGATCACAGGAGTAATGGAAGAAATATATCTATGGGAGGAAGACATTCCTAGTGATAAAAATTTCTCCCTTGACCCCATTAGCTTTTTCTCAAGTTTGAGGAGTTCTCGTGATCGCTTTTCTGTTATTTGGCCGTCAGCGGATGAGTTGCTAGGCATACTGGAAGGAGTATCCGAAGAAAGTGGTATGCAGGTCGCTTTGCATTCTACGCATGCACAAGTTCTGTATGTTAAACCCAATAGCCCGGCTTCCAAGGTAGGAGTAAAGAGAGGAAATGTGATCACCTCGATAAATGGCGTTTCTGTAACGCCCCAAAATTGGCATACACTTACCAGAACAGCTTACACAGCGAGTATAACCAACTATGAAGGTGCTGACCCAAAAGAAACACGTTCCGTTAATATTACTCCAGAAGTGTATGCAGAGAACCCTATTTTCATGGATACGGTGTACAGTTTGTCCCAAGGGAAGGTAGGTTACTTGATATATCACTTTTTCAGTCCTGGGCCGGATAATACAACCATATATGATGACGCTTTGGATCGGGTATTTGAAAAATTCAAAACTGAGGGAATCAATGAGCTTATACTAGACTTTCGATACAACTCTGGTGGTAGCGTTGCTTCTGCGATTAATTTGGCCAGTTTGATTGGACCAGTATCTTCCAATGATATTATGTCAAGATATTCGTATAACAGCACCTACCAAAACGTATTGGCAAGACAATTGGGAAGTGAGGTGTTGACTGATTACTTTTTGACCAAAGAAGAAAATATAAACGATCAACTACTGAAAAAAAGAGTTTTTGTACTAACCTCTTCATCAACTGCTTCTGCCAGTGAAATGGTGATTAATGGGTTGAAACCTTATATGGAGGTGATTTTAGTTGGAGATCGTACAGTGGGTAAAAATGTAGGATCTACCCTAGTTCGTGATGAGCGAAGGTCAGATAATCCCTATGGTCTATTGCCTATCATAACAAGGTTTGAAAATCGTGATGGAGAATCTGATTTTGAAAATGGCTTTGCGCCTGACTTTCAACTAGTAGAAAGCTCAACCGGACTGCTTCCTTTTGGGGATGTAAATGAGCCTCTGTTGGCATTGGCGTTAAGTATTGTGCAAGATATACCACTGCCCACAACCATGGATCATGTTAATTTGAGAAACGGTCCAGTTGACACCTCAATCCCCCAACGTCCAGTTTTGATGTTGTCTCGATAAGTTTTCCATAATTCAGTTTGAGTAGTCGCTTTTAGAGCTGTTTGTTTAAGTCCGTTCATCCTATTTTTGAGGGAAATTCATTTACCTCAAAAATGCGAAAAGCACTCATTAAGACGGATGATTTCGGAGCCTTAATAGTCGGTGGGACGGTATTGATACTCGCTTTGGGTATATTTCTTGTCCAAAAACCAAAATATACTTGGCTTCTTAAGTATCGTGAAGTAGTGAATTTTGAGCAGCAGCAAGCCCCATATAAAACCATGCTGCAGTACGAAATGGAGGAGAAAATGAAGTCCGCAAAAGCTAGTAAAACGGATATTGGCAACAGACTTAAGGAATTGACAGCGAAACCAAAAAAATGGGATGTCTTTCCTCTTAAATCGTTTTATGATGATGGCTCACTATTAACGAATAGATATATTATCGATAGCCTTGAAATAGCCTTGAACAAGACGTATTCGACGGCCATAGTTTCGGAAGAGAAGGCTAGGGTAATGGGGTTTGTGGACTCAACGTTGAACCAGAGGTCTAATGAGCAGAATATAATATGGCGTAAGACTCAAAAGAAATACTCGAAACTAACAAACCCGTCCAGTCCAAAGGAGTATAACCTGATAGCGTCCTTACTATTGTTAGGCATCACATTGATGATCGTTTTTGGTTCGGTTGCCCGACTTATGGGAGAACGATTTTGGGATTTTGGTAACGCTTTTGCATTACTATTTTGCTTGGCGACCCTATCCTACTTTATTGCGGCAAATCGAGCAATTGCAAATTTAGGAATTGGTTACGCAGTCTGGGCGATTGGTATTGGGATGTTGATTAGTAATACACTAGGTACTCCCAGCTGGTTAAAACCAGCTATAAAGACAGAATTTTATATCAAAACGGCCCTGGTCATATTAGGAGCAGAAGTTTTACTTGGAAAAGTACTGGCCATAGGCTTACCGGGTATTTTTGTCGCCTGGGTAGTAACTCCCATTGTTTTAGTCACCACCTATTGGTTCGGTCAAAAGGTGCTTGGCATATCCTCCAAAACACTCAATATGACTATTTCTGCGGATATGTCCGTGTGTGGTGTTTCTGCCGCAGTAGCTACGGCAGCGGCGTGTCGAGCGAAAAAAGAAGAATTAACATTGGCCATTGGACTCTCTATGGTTTTTACAGCCATTATGATGGTTGTTCTTCCTGTTATCATCAAATGGTTAGGTATTCCTGAAATATTGGGTGGCGCTTGGATAGGTGGTACCATTGACTCCACCGGTGCTGTGGCAGCAGCAGGAGCTTTGTTGGGCGATAAAGCGATGAATGTAGCGGCAACCATAAAGATGATTCAGAATATTCTTATTGGTGTAGTTGCTTTTTTTGTAGCTATTTATTTTTCAAAAATCAATGGTGATCAGACTTCTAGAATTGGAATTGGTGAAATCTGGCGTCGTTTTCCAAAATTCATAATCGGTTTTCTGGTTGCTTCTATAGTTTTTTCAGTTGTACACACTGTATTAGGGCCAGATTTGGCTTACACGTTGATAGAACAAGGAGCTATAAAGGGTTTTACAAAGAATGTACGCGGATGGTTGTTTTGTT
>CAYMST010000037.1:0-25010 GCA_964393115.1 uncultured Roseivirgaceae bacterium
ATAATGTTTACTTAAAATCGAAAATTAACCGAAAAAGCTCTTTGAGAGTATAAAACCCTGTAGACGTATATAAAATATACTTCAAAAAGTTGTAAAAAAATGCATATAATGACACCTTGCCTTTCGTGACGTTAGTACCCGCGTTTTGAAAAGGTCTAATAAAAGTGTTTTTCATAAGTATTTTTATTGATTACCAATTAAACTATTGCTTTTGAGAAAATTACAAATTATTACCTCAGGCATCAATATGGTTGTTACTAAGAATGGGATTTTGGTATACCGTACATTTTAAACATGTATAATTAAATATTGTGCATATATTTAGCAAATAATAACTACTATTTTATCCGTATTAAGGGCGTTTTTTTGAAATTTTTAATATCCCGGTCTTGAAATAAAAATGAAGTAATTTCGACCTTTGTCAATTCCTATTTGCTATTGATATGTCTTAATGATTTAATTCTTTCCAACTATCTTGGTTTGTATAGATTTATAGATTATCATCGAAGGTTTAGGGAGCTAATAGGCAATCGCAAATCTTGGGTCTTATCAAATAGTTAAGTGAATTTCTGATGTATTTGTTTGATTTCACTGTCATCACCGAAAGACCTAGATGGAATTCGCAATAGACTTATTCACTTCCGTCGGTATATTTAGGATTCTAAATTTATGCTTATTTCATGTATAGACATCTTTTTGTAGTCCTGATTGGATTGAATTCGTGTCTTTTATCTACTACTTTGCACGCATACGTGGGACGATCTATTGGTGCAAAACCTATCACTCGTGCACAGTTTTATCCATCAAATAAGTTCACAGATGACGAAGGCTATCGGTTCGATCGTGTGAAACATTTTAGTCGGCACCCTTCCGGGGTTGTTCTTTTCGCAACTACCTCTAGGCTATTTGTTTATGATTGGCAAAAGGTTGAACCAGTTTCATTGGTAAGCCCTGACGGCAAACAAGTAAAAGTCGGTAGAATTACAGCACTTAGCATAGATGAAGATGGTCGAATATGGATTGGAAGTATATTAGGTCTATATGTTATTGATAGTAACATCAAATACACCAACCCAATTCATCAAATTAGAGGTAAGGTAAACGGCCTAAATATATCGAATAAGGGATACGTATCATTAGCACCTAAAACCCTCTATACCTTTCAGCTACCTCAGAAAATAGGTAAGTATTTGCCTAACGTTCGAAAGTTTGAATTACCTTCAGCTACTAGAGAGATAAAAGTCATCGATGATCAGAATCTATTATTAGCCACTTTTATTGATGGATTATTTGAGGCAAATATGGATAGTGATACCACATGGTCTTTTAATAGAGTGGACTTTGACCGTGGACGATTCTCAAAGCATGAATGCGTGATTAACATTAGAATGAATCCCGATAGCACATTCTGGGTTTGCTCTGAAGGTGCAGGTTTGTTTCACTTCAAGAAAGATGAGTTTGATGGTTATCAGACCCAACAGTTTACAGATCTAAGCAATAAGAAAGGGTTCATCCATTACCCGCTAAACGTTGAAACAATGGAGGAACAGTTAGTGCTAACCACCAGGACCTATGGCTTATTTATTTTAGATCGTCATGAAAATGAAGTTTCGCTTAACACACAGATATTGCCTTATAATGACGTACTATCCTTTAATGTCACCAGCAACAATTCAATGCTTCTTGGACTAAATACTGGTGTTTTGGAAATGAGAAGAAGACAAGATGCCATTATTCACCATAAGGGCTTTGTGTCATCTGATGTATTGGATCAAAATGGTACAGCAAACCGCATCTTAAGATCCTCTGGTTATACCTTCTTTGCAAATCCTTATGGGCTTACATCAATATTTAGGCATAAGAGTAACGAGGTATACCAGCGACATGTATTGCAAATAAAAGATGGTTATCGTCCAGACGTTATTTCTATTTTAAACTATCAAAACCGAGATCTCTTAGTTGGTAGTGACCGAGGAATTTTACAATGGAATCCTGAAAGTCAAAAATTTGAACCGTATAACAAAATCATTCAACAATATAAGATAAAGTACAAAGCCGTTCTTTCCATGCTCGAAAATGAAGCAGGAGATATTTGGGTTGGCACCTTTGGACAGGGCTTAGTCCAACTAAAAAAACGAAAAGGTGGTCACTTTGATGTTATTGACAAGATTAAAATTTATGGAAAGAAGTTTAAAGGTCCTGTTAAGCACCTCATCCAAACTTCTGATGGACTACTTTGCGGACTTGCAGGCATAAATATTTTTGCTCAAAAGGCTGATAGCATGACGATGCATATGGTTTGTGCTGTCCCTGCCGTTCCTTTTCATCTTTTGGAATACGAGAATGGCAAGATATTGGCGCCAACCAAAAAAGGGGTTTTTCAGGTGGATATAGAGAAAGGCACTTATAAGAAACTGAAAACAAATAATCTTTTTGAACCAATAATTAGCCTAGCAAAAGACAAAAATAATAACATATGGTTTGGCACCAAGAGTATGATTGGTAAATGTAGTAAAATGGTTGGCGATAGCATGAAGCTGCATCTAGTTGACCAAGTTGGAGATGTCAAACTGCTAGAAGGAAGTGTAGATTACGACGCTGAAGAGAATATGCTCTTTTTTGGTGCTAGCGAGGGTTATCTTTCTGTTGACTTAGACAAAGTAAGTATCCCAAACGTGTCTTTAGAGGCCAAGGTAAGACGAGTTGAAGTAAAAGATGGTGTGGATCAAGATACCGTGATTAAGGCGGTTCCGCACTTACAAACAGGCCAAGACTTTACGCTATATCCCGGTGAAAATGATATTAGAATTCATTTTGGTTTAAAAGACCCTTTTTGGCTAAATGAAGTCCGATTCGTTTATCGAGTAAACAACAAAGAAGAAGGATATACAAAAGTTGGTTTCAACTCGGCAGATATAAATCAATTGCCAATTGGTGTAAGTAAATTAGAATATTACGCCGAAGACAAGTTAGGAAATATTGGCCCTACATATACCTATACCATAACGGTGGTTCCGCCATTCTATCTCAGCGTTTGGGCCATTTTTACCTACATTCTTCTTACTGGTTTATTGATATATATCTTCATTAACCTAATCCGAAAAAGACGTATAGCCAATAGGAGGCTCAAGCTCGCAGAACTGGAATATGCTAAAAATGAGTATATGCAGGACGTTAGGATGAAATTTTATACCGGTGTATCCCATGACCTGAAGACTCCATTGACGCTCATTATGGCTCCGATCAATAAGTTATTAGAAAAAGACACATCCAAGGAAGACACATTGGCCTACGGCAACATTATTAAGCAAAATGCCGATCGATTGTTAGAGCTTATCAATCAGATTCTTGATTTGAGGAAAATTGATGATCAGGCCATGGTACTAAATCTTGCCCCTGCGTCACTTGATCGCCTGGTTATGCACACTTTAAACCGGTTCGAAACAGCCTTTAAAGAAAAGAATATCACCTTACATTGTCAGAACACCAGCTTACACCAGCGACTGGTTTTTGATTATGAAACGCTTCAAAAAATTCTATCCAACTTGTTAAGTAACGCACTTAAATATACGCCTGACCATGGAGAGGTTTGGGTTAAGCTAGAAGTGGGAAAATTAGATTTATCTAACTATGAAGTTTTCCTCAGCGTCTCAGATACCGGACCAGGTATACCAGACAAGTACAAAAAGGCAATTTTCAATCCCTATTTTAGAAATAGTGACACTGCCGATGAAGCGATGGGAGTTGGTGTAGGTCTAGCATTAGTTGATGAGCTTGTTACACTACATGGAGGGCATATTAGTGTTGCTGATAATCAACCAAAAGGAAGTATATTCACTGTGATGTTAACTCTTTCGGCGGAAGAGAAAGAGGTTCAAGAGACGTTTGAACCGGTAATTAGAAACCTAGATGATGATGAGGATGCCCTACAACTTTTGATTATAGAGGATGAAAAAGATGTCAGAAACTTCTTGGCGACAGAGTTGGGCAAGGATTATCAGGTTTCGTTAGCGTCTTCAGGAGAGGAGGCGATTAAGCTTATAGAAAGAGATTTACCAGATATCGTTTTGAGCGATCTTATGCTTCCCGATATCTCAGGCTTAGACGTGTGTAAGCGCCTGAAATCAAGCCAAGCAGCTGTTCATGTTCCCTTTGTTCTTTTAACTGCCAATACAGCAGAAGAATCTAGAAGATTGGCCTATCAAGCGGGGATTAATGCTTTTCTACCTAAGCCGTTTTCTATTGAACTGGTCAAGTCTTGTCTGAAGAACCTCTTACTACATAGACAGGAGTTACAACAGGTAGTACAAAATAAGATACTCGGTTTAGAGATAGAAGAACTGCCAAGAGCTCAAGGAGATTTTATTCATTTGGTCAATAAAATTATGAAGGAGCAGATCTCTGATAGTGGTTTCCAAATAGACGATATTGCAGAGCAGATGAATTTAAGTAGAACAGTTTTTTACAAAAAGTGTAAGCAAATTACAGGAAAGACACCGAATAACCTGCTCAAAGGGTATAGACTGGAAAAATCAAAATCTCTTTTAGAATCGGGTCAAACGGTTAAAGAAGTGGCTCTAAGCTGCGGCTTTCAAACGACATCCTATTTTTCTAGAGTGTTTAAAGCAGAATATGGTCAATCACCATCAGAGATTGCTAAGTCAATGGACTAGTATTCTCTAGGTTACCATTTGTCAACCTCGTTAAAAGGAGAATTTGGCTGTGTTTCAATTTCACGACCTTTTGATCAAATAGAAAACACTCAACTAAATTGATGCCTTGTAAACCTGGACATTGTGTTTATATAGTCGATTTAGAAAACCTATCTGTAACCCTATTCAAACTTCTTGTGTTCACCTCTTGTCGACTTTATACAAAGTCTATTTAAGAGTTGATATAAATTCTAATAATACATCATTCAAACCTACTCTTGTATGTGATTGCATTTTGGCTTCATACCAATAACCTTCGGTACCAATCAATCAACTTGAATGATGAATTAAGAATACAAGTATTCCTCTGAGTCTGATCATGCTTAGGTTATGCGATCAATTTTTCGAATTAATCTAAATATGGTTCTGAGACTCACCTATTCCTAAAATTTCAAAGTACTCCGAAAATTTCAAAGCCTATCTAATTTTCGCATAGTATACGATTTTAACATAATCTAGTACAATATTGACTTCTATCTAATTTTCCTACCTCTAGATTTGATTGTCGACTTAAAAGGATCCTTGAGAAGAAATTAAGGTTCAACTAATCTAATACAATGAATTTTTTACGTAACTTAAAAAATAGTCTTCTATTTATCCTCGTTATTTATGGAGCTATTTTCCCATTACAGGCGCAATGGCGACTAACACATCCAGGTGGTGGCGGACAGATCCAACATGTAGAACTTGACCCTCTCAATGAAGGTCGCCTCTACGTTTGTAGCGATGTTGAGGGAGCATATCGATCCGATAATTTTGGAGATTCTTATCAGTTTATCACCGAGGACATTCCTCATGGAATGATATTCACCATTGAAGCAGATCCGAATGTACCAAACAGGATATACATGGGTACTATAAAAGGAGTTTATATATCCGATGACGCAGGGGATACTTGGAGAGGAGTTGCTGGTACAATTAATGGCACCGATAAGGGACTTCCAGTGGCGAACATTAAAGTTGATCCCACCAATAGTAATAATATCTACTTTGCGAATAGTTGGCTTATAAAACATACGTTATACGTTTGGAATGAGAATAAATTCAATCGTGAAGAGGATATAGAACACACCGGTCAGATTTGGGTATCTCGTGACAATGGCGATACCTGGAATACATTCACTTTTGAGCCTGAAGTTGGGTACATGAATGTTTATTCAATTCACATTGACCCAAATGATAACTCGGTGATTTATGTTTCCGCACATAGTGGTATTTATCGTTCGAAAAATTTTGGACAAACCTGGCAGAAACTGAATAAGCCTCAAGGCGCCTTTTACTCACGTGGAATTGATATAACACCAGATGGAAAGTGGATGTATGGAGCGTTTACAAATGAAAGTAATCCGGAATATTTCGGTGTAAATGGAAATGGTGGTAACGGTCCAAATCCTGATGCCGATCTTTGGGTTGCCAATATTGAAAACACAACTACAACCAACTACAATTGGCTGCATAGAGGCAACGGACTAACACATTCAAATAATGGTCGATCTGATGGTGACCGATTTGCTCCAGAATACTGGTTACCCAAGGTAAATCCTCGCTCCACCGGAAATTCACATGAGGTTATTATGGGCACTTTGAATGGTGCACATGGACTATGGACAGCGACTTTTCAAGCCAGCGGGAGTTCTTTGTCTACCCCTACCTGGGAGCGCATATTATGGACCAGTGGTCGTAGAGGATGGGACTATGAGCAAGGTTGGGATTTTTATAACATTACGAGTCGACTGAATTATTGGACTCCTACCTCCTGGTCTCAAGAACGAATATGGGCCAATGGCAACCAAAACTTATTCTTAGGAAATCCATTTGCTTCTGACTGGCCAAAAGGACCAAATAGCTGGACCGAACGTTACTCCAAGCCACATAAAGGTCCAGTTGCAGGTACCAATGGCCAGCAGGGCTTTCCCGGTGGGTTTCCTGCATACGAGGCACGAGGAAATTGGGCGTCTACGGTCACCATGGATGTAGATGGAGATCAAAACTACATGATTCAAGCTCATGCGGATAATGGTATTTTGGAATCATATGATGGTGGATATAGCTGGTCTAGACACCATGTACCCTCAGGGCTTAATAATGGTCGTGCAGTACTTATCGTCAAGGATAAAAACCCACGAGTAGTGCTTGCTTCTGCGGGAGGAGGTTTCGGATCTGCAAACGGTAATGGAAACATTTACTTGATGGAAATGACTACCAGTACCACTGCTGATCAATGGTCAGCACCTGTACCATTTCCGGTATCAAGCATAGTTGAAGACCTTGGTATAGCCGCAAACAACGACTACGTATTTGCCGCTACCAGAGATGCAGGTATCTGGGTGCATAATGATTTGGATCAGTTGGTAGACGGCCAAGGTGGTTGGGAACTAATCAAACCGGGAGAGAAGAATATTCGCGTCATCCCTCACCCGTCGAATAGCAATATTGTATATGTGGGCGGCAAAGAAGGTTTTTGCAAAGGAGTAAGAACTGGTAATGGTTTTGGACAGAATAGTTGGACATGGACGGTGTTAGCAGGCGGTACAGGCATTCGACAAGCACATGTCTGGGAACATAGTGGCCAGACGTACGTGGCATATATCAAACACAGCAATACCATCGAGGCTTTCTTATCGGATAATGGTGGTGATTCTTTTGTCAAAATATTTGATCAAGGGGATACGTTTGACCAACCTTGGGAAGTATATATCAACGGATGGAAACGGAAAGTAGGCAACGCCATATTTGGATTTGATGACAACCTATATATCTCTTGTTCAAATCCTCAATACAGAAAAGACTTTGGATTCTATAAAACCAAAATCACTTCTGGCACAACACTGTCGAGTTGGGAAGATATTTCCAAGATCAATGGTGGTCAAATAACATTGGCTTACCTAAATATGATTAGAAAGGTGAATTTGATGGGAGAAGATCACTTGGCGGTGGCATCTCACGGGTCAGGGGCTTATGTTTGGCCACTTGATGGTACACACCCCAACAGACCACCCTCGGAACCATTTGCCTTATCTCCCGGATCCACGCCTATTGTGGCGGTAACCTCTATAAATCTAAATGCTTCTGATCTCTCACTTGAAATCGGTGAAAACAGTCAATTAGCCGCTACCGTATTGCCGGGAAATGCCACGAATAAATCGGTTACTTATACAAGTACTGATAGTGAAGTAGCCACGGTCAACAATGCCGGTTTAGTATCTGCCATATCTCCCGGACAGACAACGATTCGGGCTACCACGTCGAATGGACTTACTGATGAGGTTGATATTGAGGTAACAGGGACATCCAATGGCAATGAGAAATTCCGTTTTTTACGTATCAAAGCAATTACGCCAGTGGCATTAGCGAGTAACATCGTTGAAATAAACTGGCTGGAAAATAATGCTTCCTTTCCGTCTTCAAAACTGACTAATGCGACTAAATCACTTGCTACAGCCACCGTGGATGGTAATGACGCATGGAGAGCTTATGACGGCACTCCTAATCCATGGGGTATAGCACTAAACTATCCGGCAACTCTAACACTAGATTTGGGATCTGACGGCCCCATCAACCCAACGGGTATCAAAATCAAGGCTAATGCTACGAATAGAGGCATCGCAAGTTTTGAGTTGTATGGATCAAATGACGGAGTAACCTTCACCTTAATACATGCTGTTTCCGGTCTCACGTCCGCTGATTATCCAAATAAAGAAGCGACTATACTTTTTGACGGTAGTCCTAGCACAGTATCGGTGTCCGATGTTTCACTTTCTATTGCCAGTTCGACCATTGACATGGGTGCAACAACCGTGCTTACAAGTCAAGTAATACCCGTAAATGCTTCTAATCAAGCGGTTATTTACACATCTTCGGATGAAAACATTGCTCAGGTTAACGCTGCTGGAATCGTAACTGGAGTTTCTAATGGTACGACTACGCTAACCGTTACGACAGTGGACAGTCAGCTTATGGATCAAGTTCAAATTCAAGTAGTAGGTTCTTCATCCACGAGCTATCGATACCTGCGATTAGTGGGTAAATCTACGGTAGAGTTAAGTACAACGATAGTTCAAATTAATTGGCTGCATGATGGGGGTAACAGCCCTTCTGTAACCTCAGCAACCAAGAATTTAGTGACAGCTACCGTTGATAATGGAAACGCCTGGAAAGCATATGACAATGCCCCGGGCGGATGGAAACCACAGTTGACATTTCCAGCTTCGATTACTATTGACTTGGGCGATGGAAATGAAATCACTCCTACGGGAATTGAATTGATATCGAATGCTACGAATAGAGCTTTTGGCAGCTTTGATTGTTTGGCCTCTAATGACGGCACCAATTTCACGCTACTCCATTCGGAAAACGGACTAACTGATGCTGATTACCCTGGAAAAATAGGTGTTTTCACGTTTACTAATGCACTTCGTAAAGGTGAACGACAGTATTTGAGCCCCAATGAAATATCTCTTTATCCAAACCCAACAAGTACTAGTGTACACCTTAAAGGCGCAAATGAATTTGATAAAGTAGTAATTACTGACTTCGCTGGGAAGACTGTGAATATTTCTCCTGTTTGGTCTAAAGGTCATCTATCACTGGATTTAATGAATATCCCTTCAGGAATCTATTTTATCAAAATAACCAATCGACAACAAATATTTAAGATCATGAAGCATTAGTAAATGGTGTTTTTGAACTGATATTGAATCTGGGTTTAGGCCAACTCATTCTCATCATTAGTTCATGAATTTTTTAAGATTCAACGGTTTAGGTATTCACGAAAGGGGCCGCCCATTGGGCGACCTTTTTCTTCAATTATACCCTACTCGTGTTAGTAAATTGTGTGTTAACTAAAGCCTGTTATTCTGCACCAGTAAGGTCAGAATGCAGGCTTTGCTCCTACTTGGCTTTACGGATAAACTTTTTAACCCTAGTTACTCCTCCAGAGGATACATGCACGAAATAAATGCCTGGACTTAACTTAAGATCAAGCTCATAATACCCTTGCGTAATGAAGTTTTGATAGACTACATTTCCTTGAATATTAACAATTTGCATGTCTACTTGCGGCCTGGAAAAGCCATTTAGCTTTAATACAAAACTCCCTTGATTCGGGTTTGGCAATACTTCTAGGGTTGTGCTGAGATCAGCTGACGATGGCTTGATGTTTGATCTGCTACTAGAACTTGTTAATGGTTTAGCCAAGACGTAGTAGTTGCTACCTCCTGTTCCTCCATCGGCTCTATTCCCCTTGAAATTAATGGTCCCAGCAGGGAAGTCACGTTCAAATACATTGGCTGGTTGGCTTCCTCCATCCGTTGTAGATACTGTGACAATAGAGTTGGTCCAAGAGTTTAGCCAAGAAGGCGCAGTGGATCTGCCGTCATAGCAAACATATATGGTTGCCGGAGCGGTGATATTAAGATCAAATATGTTTTGCGAAGAAGAGCCTTTGTCTCCATTTGGCGTTTGTATGAGATATTCACCTTGAAGATCACTGCTTAGGTTTGTGATAGAATATCCTCGGTCGGTAAAGGTTCGCTCTCCATTCTCTGCTGTTACAACAGCATAATTTCTACTGGTCGCTACAGTAGAGACAGTAACTTCAAATGGAACATTTCCACCACTACTGCTGCCTCCTGAACTGCCACTGGAGCTACTTGAACTTCCGCTACTCGAAGATCCACCACTAGACCCACTACTCGTACTTCCTCCTGAGCTTGATGAACTACTACTTGTAGACCCTCCAGAACTGCTTGTCGATCCTCCGGAGCTACTTCCACTTGATGAAGAGCTTGAGCTACCGCTTCCATCGGTACTAATAATGTCAATAAAGCAAATTTTAGCATTTGAAGAACCGTTTCCTGGAGCTACGGTCAGCCTTCCGTCTGATACATTTACTGATAGGTTATAAATATCGATGTTATCCTCGCCATCTGGATCGGTCACGAGCTGCCCTTCCACATTTAAGGTGTTGATTTGATCTTCATGTTCGGTATCTCCACATCCAATAACTAAATTATATGCACCATTGGGTACTGCTATTTCCCAGGTTCTATCACCGTTCCTTTCCAGGTGGTTAAGGGTATTAAGTTTTTGATCGTTTGAAGAGTTACGCTGGCGGGTACCGGAGTTATTACCTCCTAGCCATCCATAACTAAACCCATTCCCTCTGTCAGCATATGAAGCACCGTCATCTGCAATATAACCAGAAGGGACGCTAGAAAAACCAGGTTGGAAGTTAACTTGGGTAAATACGGTACTTCCACTTCCGCCACTAGACGAGCCACCGCTACTGCTGCTGCTAGACGAGCTTCCGCTACTTGATGATCCGCCAGATGAGCTACTGCTGCTACTAGAACTGGATGATGAACTGCTTGAGGAGCCGCCATCACCCGAACCGTGCGCTATGACAAAATAGTTGCTACCACCATTTCCACCTCCTGCTCGGTTACCTCCTAGCGTAATACTCCCTGCTTGAAAAAACTTTCGATAAACAGATGCTGGTTGGAAGGATTCGTCCTCAGCGGTTATTGAAGCCGAAGACTGTGTCCAATCGCTCATCCAACTCGGTTTTTGAGAGGCCCTGCTATCGTAGCAAACGTATAGCGTAGCATCGTTACTGAGGTTTAGCTCCAAATGGTTATTGTTCGTAGTCCCCTTATCATTATTCGCTGTGCGAATCAAAACTTGATCTTTTAGTTCATGGCTCAATGAAGATATGTTGTAGTCACGATCAATAAATATGCGTTCACCGACAGCCGCTTGTCCAATTTGATACGTCTTTCCTGTGGATACGGAAACAATATCGACAGATAATGGACCAGGGTTCCCCCCTCCAGAAGAACCACCTCCATTACAGTCTTGCTCTTCGAAGGTATTTCCGGCTCCGAAACCTGGTTCATTCTCATCTATCTGATTTAGATACGCGATTAATTGGTTGCGTTGGGCATTGCTAAGCGTATTCGTACCTCCATGATCGGTGGAGTTTAATACTTGTGCTAAATTATCTGCTTGTCCATTGTGCAAATAAGGAGCGGTACCCCAGAGTCCCTTTAAGGTCGGGGTTTCAAAACCAATACCTGCTAAGGATTGGTTATGTCCTTTTCCCGATGATGTCTGGATCGTACCTACGTCGTGTCTTTCAAAATCTGTAAACTCTGGTCCAGCATGACACGATTGACATTCCAACTGCTCAAACAGTACTTTTCCTTGTGTGGCTTCGAACGTAAGTGAGCCGTTGCTATTACGGTAAGGACTGTTTGGTACTTTATCCAAAGACTTCACGTACGCTGCTAAAGCATCAAGGTCGGAGCTCATACACGACTTAGGACTTCCAAGAGGATCATTCGTTTGTGCGAACTGACCATCTGATAAGAAACCCGTGCCTCCAAAGAAATCGCGAATATCATGTTCAAAATCTTGTATTTCATCAAAATTGGCTGTCCAGTGGACTCTACCATGTTTCATTCCTCCCCTTCCTTTTAGGGTAATAGTATTTCTAAGCCCTTCACCCGATTGGGTGAAATCCCATATCTGACCATCACTGCCTCCATCAAGGTGACACGAAGCACAGGAGATGTAACCATCTCGGCTCATTCGTGGGTCTTGTGAATTATAAAAGATTCGCTTTCCCTTGAGTACTTGAGAAGTGAGTAATTCATTGGACACGATACTTAAGTCTTTAATTTTTGGAACCGCGTTTTGTTGTCCTGCCAGTAGCTGTGAGACATCGAATACTGACACATTGCGTCCCATATAGTTATGCGTGTAGAGTTTGGTGCCGTCTTGATTAAAACACATGCCCACAGGTGCAAGTCCCGTTGAAATTTCACCAAGCGACTCGAAGGTATAAGCGTTAAAGTACTTAACAGCGTTTGACCCTTGAAGACCGATGAATAGCACATCGCCAAGAGGTGAAAAAAGCGCTGATTGCGCCATATCTCGATCATTGATATCTACCCGTTTGCCAATATTCTCTGTGTTGTTCGTTAAGTTCAATTCAGAAAATATGGTCCTTACTCGCGTTTCAAAAGTCAACGTATTACCATCTTTAAACAACCCTCGCGCCGTATTGTCTTTCTTTGATGGAACAACTGCTGTTGACCCATCAGGAGAAATTCGTACTTGACTTAAGTAGTTAGGAACTCCGCGGCTATTGTCTTCACCGTCTTGGCTCTGATCAAAAGCTAAAGTATGGGTTCTGGTGATGGACATGTTACCTGTGTTAATCTCCGTAATTTCACCACGATTAGAAGGAGATATAAAACGAGTGACAAGGAGTCGATTCCCATTTCCTGAAAGGGCTAGTCCTTTTGGTTTTCCTACTACCGTAACCTCGTCTAAGACAGAACCGGAAGTATTCATTTTCAATACTTTACCTGCTTCTTCCAAACTTACATATGCGGTATTGCCGTCAATGACGACTCCATATGGTCGTGAGGCATAGGGCAAACTAATGGTTTTCACTGTTGATCCGTTGTTGGATTGGATCTCGCTGATCGTAGCATCCTTTTGATTGGTTACCCATAAGTTTCCATTTGGCAGAACTGCTATTGTCCGCGGAGTTTGGCCAACTGATGTTTCCCAAGCCTTGGTGTCGGTATTGGTATTAACAGCGGTCACCGTGTTATTATCAGGGTTGGCGATAAACACGCGATTACCATGGGTTATGATAGTACTGGATGATTTGGCAGGACTTGATGTTAAAGGTTTATGAATTTGCTGAACGGTATTACACGTTCTTGTACCACCAGATCCCGTGATGGTTAATACTACATTGTAGCGACCGGGATTAACATAGCTATGATTGGCGTTGGGGTTTGATGAGCTTCCTGTAGAGGTGCCGTCCCCGAAGTTCCAAGAATAGGTCTGCACTTGTCCAAATGTCGCATCTGGCGAAAAGCCAATAGACTGTGAAGTAGGTGCAGGACTTGAGGAAATGTTACATCCAAGACTTACTGGGGTACCAACCGTAAACTTGCTGGTAAAACTTGAGCTTACATTTCCGACGTAGTCCTTAACGCCGTTGATGGTGACGGTATAGGTTCTGCCCGACTGAAGGGGCTGCGAAGGACTAAAGTTTAACAGACTTACTTGTGTACTATACTTTCCACTAATTTGGTTTCCGTTGTCATCTTCTACCTTAAAAGTAGTTGGACCCACAGACATGGGATCAATCATATCTGACATAGAGATTCCAATTCTAGCGGTTGGTGGTAATTGCGTTGCGTTGTTTTTGGGGTGGACCCAAGTTACCGTTGGCACTTTGTTGTCAGGGTTTTTGTCGTGTACAATAATACCCGAACCCCCACCATGGTCATTACCAACAAAGACAACATTACCCAGTACAATTGCGAAATCTTCATCTCGATTGCCAACCCCTGAAGTTCCTGTATTGACCATGGATATATCAGAGGTATTATGCTTGGCATAGCTACGGCTGTAACCCCCATGGAAGAAACCATCTTGATAGGTTCCATACCCACCATTTCGCAGTTTTTGAGCAGTTTGAACGTCTTCACCAACGTATGTTATGTCTCCGTTGTGATCAACATCATGTATTTTCAAACCGTGACGAGCTAAGCTAAATATTTTTCCTGCCGCGAATTGAATACTATATCCTCTTGTGTCCCCTACCATTTCTATAAATGATGGGTTCACAGGATCGCTCACATCCATTGTCCAAATATGACGCGACTGCTCATCGGAAACAATCATTAGGTTACCACAAACGTGAATGGTAAACGGACTCCTACCGCCCATTTGACTCGACGGGACGGTATTGACAAGAATTGGGTTTTTAGGGTCTGCGGCATCTACCACCATCAGACCATTGCTCGTACCTGCCACGTAAACGTAAGGTGCTTGGAAAAAGGCCCACCAGGCTCCTCCATAGTCTCCTCTTCCAGAGGAGATGCCAGGAAGGTTCATATAGCTCAATAGTTTAGGATTGAGAGGGTCCTCAAAATCCCAAAACTGAATACCTTGATAAGCTTGGAACACGGCTGTGAATTGATCATAGCTGTCGCTAAAACCAAATCCGTGCGGTTCACGAAGCTGATGGGTGTTACTATTCTGGATTTGTTTCACCAATTGTGGAGATCGTGGATTAGAAAAATCATAGAATTCAAATCCGGCGGTTCCATTGTTTAATGACTTTTCATTTGCGTAGGGCACAAAAAGATATCCCTTGACCAGAGCCACATTACCATGTCCTTCCGGACTATTGATAATGCTTATTCTTTTGAACACCTCATTGTTTCCGTAACTAAGATTACCGATTCCTGGCCCTTGGGCCAGTATTGGTGGTGAATGTAGCGCAAACAGTACGGTTAGCGCGAGCATCAGGCGACTTCCGAATCGTCTGTTATTTAGGAGTTGCATATCATTTAAGTTTAAGTTGTATGATTCGTTTTAAAATGATGCAGTAGCCCATACATGTACTTAGTTCAAGGGGCAATGAACTTAATCAATATATCAATATGAGTCAATAAAAAATGAGCTGAACGAAACGGTTACTTATTTGATTTTTCATGTGTCGAAATGCCTTCAGTAATGACGATTTGATTGGAGATAGAGATAATCGACGTCTTATCTATTTGATCTAAAACGTGAACAAATGAAAAACGCCTTACCGTTTTTTGACTTTAAACGATAAGGCGTCCTCTAGTAAACCAATATTCAACTTACGGCTCTCTGGATATATTCTTTTTACTTTTTTAGCACTATTCTTCGTGTTGTGTTCAATTCATTCGAACTAACAGACAATAAGTACACGCCAGAAGCGAGCTCTCCCAAATTAATCTTTTCCCGAAGGTTCAACACACCGCTTTGTGTCACTTTACGCAATTCGATACCCTCCATAGTGTACACGCGTATGATGACGTCATTTGACTTCTGGAAATCATAGTCTACATGAAAAGACTGCTGACTTGGATTTGGATAAACCAGTAAGGTAGCCACACGAAAACGATGCTCACTCGGTGCTTCACGAATTATAGATGACGTGATAGGTGGAAAGTAGCTTTCACATTCCTCTAGAAAAGGGTCTAGTTCAAATCCCGCCGTTGTCGAGGTGTCCAAATCGAGACCAAACTTGAACTCAATATGCTCCGTGGCTAAGGTTATGACTTCATCCTGGTCATCATACAATATTCCTTCCGGTCCATCAAAAGTCACTGATGAGCCTACATGAAAATGAAATCCGTCTTGTTCGTTCGCTTCCTCTCTAATGACGATAGGTTTTAACTCTTTTTTGGTAGATAACTTGGTGATGTAGGACGTTCCTGACTTTCGTGAAAAGACAAAAACCGATGACGGATCGTCATCTAGCGAAACCATGTCAATGGGAAGAGCTTGACTATTATTTACAAAACCATATTTCTCCCAATCTACTGTTCCATCCGAACTCAACTTAATAATCCAGGAATCGGTGTTCTCTTCTTCATCCAGATAAAAACCTGTGATTAGAAAGTCTCGTTCGTTCAGCGCCAAAACATCTGACAAGATCGTATGCACCTTTTCACCGTCTGGCCCTGCGTGATAGATGATTTCCGAATTTCGACTTGGACTAATGATGGCATTCACAGCAGGAGACCAATTCGTTTTGTTGAGGTTAGCATCGATTTTATGGATAACCACCCCATCTTTCTGGCCGCCAACACCGATTAAGTTGGCCGCGATAATCACTTCGTTCGAGTTGGGTATCGCACTGACCATAAAGTTAGCTTTCTTTCCCAGGAACGGGTCATAAAAAGCGTGCGAGTTTTTCAATTGTAGATTAGAGCCTATTTTAAAGAGTGCCATGGTACCAGAGACATGTGTGGTGGCATCATCTTCCGAATAGGTACATGCCACGATTAAGTCTCCACTAACCGTTATATCTGCTCCTGTAAAGTGGTTATGGTGACTGCCAAATGTATGCAATGGGCTATGTACATAGTACATTTTCTGATCGACCAGACTGCTTCCCTCCCATTTAGACACATTAAGATGGACTACCTGGGTACGACTTTCAGATAGCGCACATTTATCTGTACTGCTAATGATATAGTACGTATTGGCATCTTGCTTATCAGCAATGACGATACTGTTGGATTCGCTACGCACACTGCTCATCCCACCCGGACAAAACTCTCCTTCCAAATCGTCATCATAATACCAGCGGTCCCAGTTTTTGTTCAACTGATCGGAAACATGTATAAAATAGGGATTTGGTTTATGAATGTGTTGGTTCGCAACAGCCAGATATCCATTGTCGACAGGCATGATGCTATTCGCGAAATGGTAACTGTCCGTAACATACTCTTGTTATCTGATCAATGTCCCTTCCGGGTCAACTTGATACAACTTCATGTTATGTTCACGCGCATTTCGACCGGTTGTTTGCGTTAAGACCGTTAGCTGACCATCAGAAGCTATGTGCATCACCGGTGTTTGATTGCGCCTAATAACATTCACTTGATTCGTCACCTGACCACTTCCTTCTGGTACAGTCGCTTCCCATTTCGCATCTAGGAAATATGGGATACGTCCACTAGCAATATTGCTATACCCGACATTTCTGCCAAAAGCATCAATAGACTTGACACGATAATAGTAGACCTTAGAGGCATCTAAGCAATAATAGTCACTGGTCTCGGTGCTGTCTGGACCCACACTTCTAACTTCTTTAAACCCGCCATCACTTCTTTCCGAGCGCTCTACCACGAAGGAAGATTCGATTGAGTTATCCACCCATGTCAAATCCAACATCCCAGCACCATCTCTCCCACTGCCCACTTCCAGTTGGCTAGGCGGGAAGTTCTTATGGGTGACCACACCCGTAACGTTTGTTTCGCACTCATTGCGAAAAGATATGTGGACGTTATATTCAATGGTCCCTCCGTTTGGATGGCTAGGTGGGGTAAAGGTTGGCGTAGGACTAAATGGATTATCCAGATAATCTCTTGGGGTCCATTCATAGTTATATTCCTGTCCACCACCAATAACACTGACCCCTAACTCCTGGGTCCGGTTAAGCGAAACAGTCGTCGCAAAACCTTGTGCACGGATATCACCCGTCTGTACTTCCACTTGATCCGTAGCTGAACATCCCGTGTTGACATTTGTCTCTTCTACCTCCAACACATAAGTCCCTTCTTTTAGCGCCGTGAACGTAGGGTTTACCATCTGCAAATCATCAAAAAATGATGTTGCTTCACTACTTGGAATGGCACTGCCATCATCCGCTGTTGCACTAATCACTTTCCACTTGTATGTCGTGTTGTCTTCTGGTTCAACGCCTAATACCGTTCGCGCTCCTGTACATACATCACGATCCGTTCCTGCGTTTGCTGTCGGTACTCGACTAAAGGTGACCCTATTATCACCAGTAGTGGCCATAATTTCATCCGAGGTATGTATCAGTTCAACGCGAAACTTCTCTTCCCTAGGAAAAGTACCTTGGTTAATATTTACGCCAAGGTCTGTTAGCGCAAACTCGTAGCGGTCAGGGAAACTCACACCCATTTCAAAGTCCGTATGGCGGTGTACCAACCTATCGTTTCGATAGATATTGATGGCTTTAGGAAAACATTTGACATTGGTGAGCTGGACTTCTAAGTGTTCATTATTATCCGAGAGGCACGTTTCGCTAAATCGCAGCTCCTTAAAACCCGCTTCGCAGCTTTCCCTGATTTGCGCTATTTCCTGAGTCGTAAAACCATTCGTTTTCACAATGATCGTTGGATTTGGTCTTCCTAAAAAATCGCCAGGTTTTCTAAAGTCTCTAAGCTCATCTGTACAGGGTGCACTACAAGGCTCCAATTGGATTTGATCATGATTCGCAGGACCAGAATTGCTAGGAAGGAATATGAACTTCCGAGCGGGATCAGGTGAAAAATGCCTACTGTCCTCACCAAAAACCTTTAAAAAAGGCAAGTTGGTGGGTAATAAACTGGATACACCATCCGTGCTAAATGAACCGGTAAGTGACTTATACATTGTGCTCCGAATCTGAAGTACAGTATAGTTGAAGATTAGATATGAACTTGTAGGATCATTATTGAAGTTGGGGATTGTTATGTTAGAAAACGGAACTGGTACATTAGCGGGTACGGTAATGTCCTGCTCAATTAATCCATCAGAACAATCAGGAGGATTATTTTGTGGTAAACCAAACTTTTGACCATTCAACTCAAAATTGGTGATCGTACAACTGCGATCTACCGGTACTATCACACAAGACTTTGTTTGATCGATAGTGTTCTCTGTACCGAAGTAGCGGTCACGCTTATTCGTTACCAAGTCTCTTACCGTCAAGGTTATATTATAGCTACCATGAGCTGAGTACTCATAGGAAATTTGGTCATTTATTTTCGGAAATATTTCTGTTAGAACGGTTCCATCCCCAAAATCCCATCTATACTCTACGTCATCACTAACTGCACCGGTAACTCTAGGGCTTATCTTTATTTCCTTTTGGTTTTGCTGTAACTTACCCGGGCAGCTAAAATCTACTTGAATCCCTCTTTCAGGATCTACCTCGATCGCTTTTGAAAACACCCGAGTTTTGGTAATGTTATTTTGGATATCCACCACCTTGACCGTCACATCTTTTGTCCCACCATATCCCCATTCGGCAATCGGTCGCTGTGGATCAGAGAGGTCCACCTCTTGTCCTCCATCCCCAAAGTCCCAGTAGTACTTTAGCTGTGCGGTAGACATACTCGAGACCCTGACTTCAAACTGAACCGGTGAGTTAATGCTTACCGATGATTCATCTGGACTAATCGAGACGATTTCCAAGTTCTTACGGGCTTGCTCAGCAGACACCACCTTGATTTGTTGCTCCGCTGTATTGACGCTCGTACCCTGCGCAATGGTAAGCGTTATGGTGTAGGTGCCCGCTCGCTCATAAATTACGGTAGCGCCATGCGCATGATCTTGACTTAACCGCACTGGATTGGCATTGACAGAACCAAAATCCCATTCGTAGGTGGCTCCAACAGGTGCAGAGATAACAGGAGTCGCATATACCGCATCTCCTGCGACGATCTCCGTTTTATCCACCCGAAAGCCGGCATATAGACAAGTGTTTGCCGACGCTCCTACCGTGGGATTGTTTTGTGCGCCACCGGCTAGGAACCGTAATCCTTCATCCGAACAGTTAAAGTCTCCAACGCGTATGGTATGGTGCATGTCCTTACCAAAGTTAGGTGTAGCTGACCAAGTATTTTCTCCTGTGCGGTGTGGTAATGCTTCTGGGTTGGTAATTAACTTATTACCGTGTGAATCTACGCCATCAAATACTAACGTTAGATTACCTTCAGATAAAGAGAAAAAATCTGTTGGTGAGACGATGAATTCATAGGTATTTGAGGCATCAGAGCGCGAAACCAGTGAAAAGTCGGATTCTTCGTCCTCTAATAAGACCTCACTAATTTCACCTGATTCACTAAGTTCGACTTGGATCCAAAGATCAGAACCTTCATCTAATTCACTAGTACCTTCCCTAATCAGCTCAAGGGAGGTTCCGTTCCAATCCCAATAACCATGGTAAACTAATTCTCCATTCTCATTATCTTCTTTAACAAAAACTTCCTTTATATACGGCAAAAAATTATCGAAACTTTCGGTTTGAATATCTGAGTAATCTATCGTGCCATCTACGGTTCTTGAACGGGCAGTCAATTCATAGTATCCATCAGGATATCGTGCCAATTCGTTTATTGGAGCATAAGTAATTGGAGTACCAAGAGCATCATCTTTATGAATTCTAGGATAGATATCTGAAAAAAAGTAATCGTCATAAGGAAACCCGCTTACAGAACCTCGATAGGCGTGTCCAAATATCCCTGTTCGATTTTTTGAACCATGACAAGACAGACAATTATTATTTAATCTATTATTTACTTCTCCATTGTATACACCTGGATATATCTGACCATTCGCTAGATTTCCTCCTAGAGAAATTCTTGATTCAATAAAGCCTCCATTAAAATAGTCCCAGTTTTGACGAGATCCTGTAGGACGAAAAAGTAATTCTACTTCATCCGTATTCATAATCCCGTGATTATAATTTAATCCTGCAGGATATGGGGTTCCGTTCCTAGTCATTATTGGCCTTACCAAAACTGATGAAGGCTCTTGGTTGTTCCATTTCCAATCGACTTCGATGATTTCCAAATTATAATCTGGTTCATCATCATCTAATGACTGATTTATATGGTTTTCATATTTCGTGGTCCAAGTAGGATCAAAACAGTTCGAAGAAGTTATTGGGTTGGCTATATTGTCTAGATTCCTAAACTGATGTAGATGTAAATGAGCATCAATTTCAGGATCAGCACCTAGAGAATTTCCTAACGGGGCGAATGGCTCATCTTGCGAAACACTATTTATTGTAATAAGATCGACATCACCATATTTAAATGAAATACCCTCAACCGCACAATATGCCTTTCGGTTTGCAATATTAGTTTCTGATAAAGTTTCAAGGTCTATAATAACATTATAATTTTCATTGAGATATGTTATCGTCTTGAATACAAAGTTCCCAAGTCTTGATGTTGCATCGTCAGCTGTGGCCTTGAATATATGACCATATCCATATATGTGCGCGCCTTCGATAATCACATATTTAAAATTACCACCTCGAATTTTCCTTATGGTTCCATCTTCTATTGGATAAAGTTTATATCCCAAGTCAGCATCACCTCCTCCCGGAGACACATCAATTCCTTTATGCCATTTATTCTTACAACACTCCCGTCGACCATAATCAGACACCACATGTCTTATCTGTGCGTTTGAAATAGCCCCATATTCATACAGCTCATCATCGGCAATATTCTGGGTACAATTAATACAAGGTGAATATCTGATGTAGTTTTGGCTAAAAGCGGAATGCTTTAAAACAGCAATAGTGATTAGCAGTAAAGTAAGCTTTATTATTTTCATTCAATCAATAGTTCATAGTAATCGTCATAGTTTTTAAAACTGGTTTTCACACCATTTTCATAGAACCAAACTCCATCCTGATGTGTACCTTGGGTAGGATGATAGTATTCTTCCATTGAGTGTCTTTTATGAAAAAACTTTTGATCACTGCTCCGAAAAACATAGAAGTTATAACCATCACATAAGCACCTAAAAACAAATGAGTTACCTTTTACGGAAGTACTAGGAGGACAGTGGATATCTTTTAATTCGGTAAATTTTTCAAGTGTTTGTGCGTTATAAATCTCCACGCTTGAAGTATGAATATCGGCATCATACCCGCAATCCTTCGGCGTTCCATAGACCAAGCCCAAGTATTTACTGTTTTCGGTCAAAACAATTCTATCAATTTCATGATTAAACGGAGGAAATCTATTGATTTCTGTCCCAGTATGATCGAAAATTAATACCTGAGATTCGGTCGCCAAAAACTCTCCATGTCGACGTCCTGAGTAGTTTTTATTATACGCAACAGCCACATGTTGAGTGCTATTTAAAATAGTGGATATTCTTACAGTGTAATAGGAATGGATGCCTTCGTCGTTTATAAGAAAATCTAAATCTTCAACCCCTAGAGCTCTTAATTTTTGTTTTAATGATTCTCGCTCATCAACAGCTGAAGCATTTGAAACTGAAAACTTAGGCGTGTTATGGAATGGGTTTTGGGATTCTACATTCAATGTATTGGTGATTTGTTTGGTAGAATCTAAGAATTGAATCTCACCGAAGACCTCATCTTTTTCCTTGATTATGTCGAAGTATTTGCCCTGATTAGGCAAACCAAGTTGTGCATTTGCAACCTAGAACAAACAAAAAAGAACTGTTATAACAACTAGTGCTTTATTTTCCATCTGACTAAGAATTGATTTGAAGGTGTATTTATTAAGTTACTGATTTTGATAAGTCTAAGTAGATCCTTGTATACCTTATGCATACGAATTGGCTTCCCTAAAATTATCCATATGAAGTGATACTGTATTTTCCTCATAATAGTTAAGTATGTAAGGGTTCAAAGAAACATGACAAAAATAGACAAGATCGGTGAATATGCGGTGGGCATATGAGCGGAAACAAAAAAAGCCGGCGATTTGCCGGCTTTTCAGTCAATAAATTTCGGTATTTCTAAATATACTGAAGCAATGTACTAATATTTTACAAACTTGAACGGCTGTTCAAGCCTCGTTCCGACCAAAATATAAAATCCTGGGGTAAGGTGATTTGTTGGAATGATAAAACCATCCTGATGACGTTCTATTTTTGGTAACGTCATGACGCGACCGTTAATGTCCAGTATGGAGAAGTCCTGATTCATATCCACATTTTTCACAATTACCCGATCCCCCGTAGAAGCCAAGAATGCTTTTCTTTTTTGAGTAAAAGCAGTATTCACCACGCTCATCGTTCCATCTGCAAGTACAGTCAATGTATTATCAGGTCCCTGATAATTGTTGTCCTGGATATTGTTCACATTAAAAAGCTGTGTCCAGCGTATGTTATTATTTGAGCCATAAACGGTAATGTTATTCACTCCTGGTACGTCATTGATACTGACTTGAACAGACTTTAACTCTATTTCATTTCCACTAAGCAGGTCTACGGTGATCTCAGTCATCACTGCATCAGGCAGCTCCCACCCTGCCGTCTTTTGGCGGTCAAAAGCCTTTATAGCAGTGGATTGATTGCCAGTAGCAATCACCTGAGAAGCGTCTGTAATCGCTTGCTTCGGATATACTTCATTTTCCGTAGAGACCCATTCAATTTCATTGATCATCATCTGTGAAGTGGTATTAAAGCTTCTCAGTTTGAAGTATCGATAACTATTCGTCTCCATTACGCTAACATCCCAACTCGCACTTGTGGTCTCGGCATCATCATCATCCGTTGCCACTGCCTTGAACTCGTAGGAACCCGCTTGAATAGAGTTAATAGTCAGTTTATAAGGAGGCTGTGTCACCTCACCTAGTGACTGGTTTCCATTATAAAAGGCTATCTTGGCAATTGCCCCATCAGCATCCTCTGCCGTTACTTCCAATACCACTTCTGCACCTGCTGGATATTCCGTTACTGAAGTAGACACCCAACTGACTGTTGGCGCTTGATTGGGCACTGGTTTTGCCTCTTGCGTCACCGCTATCACGACATTTTCCACACATCCGTTGAGCGTAATATTTCCAGTTCTTTCTAAAACTTCTTCGTTGGCTTCCACGACTACCCAGTAATCATCTCCGTACGATTTTAGAGATAAGAAGTCCTCAGACGATGTAGAAGTCCACTCCTCAGACGAGCTAATCGATACCTTCACAGAATCTTTAGTACCGGCAAGTTGAATAGTTGAGTTACTGACCACCACGTTACAGGTCGGGGCCACAGACTCAGGAAGCTGTCGCCTAAACGGACCTGCACCAATAGTTGCTACGTAGTAGTAGTATTTTCCATCGTGCTCGATAATCTTCGCTTGATTACACTCCGACTGATAAAGTGACTTGCTATTGCCGTCACTCCAAGTCCAATCTTCCCAATCAATACCTCCTGAGGTATTAAACTTGCCAATAAAACTTCCTAATCCTTTTTTATGTTTTGTTGTCATGTTATTGACCACGATGTAGTCACCTTGAGCAGCAAGTCCTCCAAGCACTAGAGGCTCATTAGGCTCCACCCATACTTGTGGTCTTAGCTCTAAAGATTTAGGGAGGTCAAATCCTGTATTGACCCAGTTTCCAGGCACATTCCATCTTGCGGTGGTAGGATTTTCCAGGTAGTACACCGCACGCTTACCAGAGATGTTCGCTGCTGTTACCAGATTGGTAATTCCATTTCGATTCCAAATATAAAAATCGGTGGCACCTGAGAAACTCGTTAACGTTTCTGTCCATGTGTAATCCCCTTGAGCATCCCTTTGTCCTCGTATTAGGCGGTTGCCCGTGGTGGCAGATCTACCATATACCACTGATGGGTCGTTTGGATCCACACGCACATCACGTATATCGTATAGATCAAATTTCGATGGAGTGATTTTTCTCCAATTGGCACCTCCGTTGTATACTTTAAGGATATCATCTGCGATATATATGCCGCCAGGAGCACCTGATTTCCCCCTGATGCCCACATATACACGTTGTGGTATATTAGGGTCATAAGCTAGCGCGCGGAAATTTCTTGATGGAAGACCTTTAGTAGTACCTGAATTGTTCGGCACAGCCCCCCCTATTAGCTTCCAGTTATTTGCCTCGCCGATTTTTGCGAGGTCAATTTCTTTTGCATACAATGCGCCCGCTGTTTGGCTTGGAGCGCCGAATCCTTTTCTTCAGTCCGCTATGGCTAGTG
>CAYMST010000038.1:0-24967 GCA_964393115.1 uncultured Roseivirgaceae bacterium
TATTCACAATATCCTTACCTTACTTGTCTAGCAACCATGATCGTATCTGTATTAAACCATAAAGGCGGAACAGGTAAAACCACAACAACCATAAACCTAGGCCGAACTCTGGCGGAAGTAGGTAATAGTGTTCTATTGGTAGATTTTGATTTACAAGCCAACTTGAGCTATTCTTTTGGGATTAACCAAACAAAACATGCCCTAGAAGATCTAATAGAGTCATCATCCCAACTCGAGCAATACTTCATTGCTAAAGAGAAATTAACCATTCTACCCAATACTAGTCAATTGGACTTTGATCAGCATAAGAAACTCAGTAGTCCATATTCGCTACGCCAAGCCTTAAGTCAACTCGACACGTTATTTGATTTCATATTCATCGATTGTCCCCCCACAAAATCAGCTCATGTTCAAAATGCTCTCGTAGCCTCAGAAGGCATCTTAGTTCCCTTTCAGCTAGATGTTCTAAGCGTAGAAGGTATTATTCAAGTACTCTCGACGATACGCTATATAAATACCGAATTCCACAAAAATATTGATATTCTGGGCTTACTACCCATCAATGTCGATAGAAGAAGAGCTCTCACAAACGAAATACTTAATCATTTAAATAGTCATTATAACATCCCGGTATTCCGATCCTCCGTTAGAAGCAATGTAAAGATTGCTGAAGCTCCTTCATTTGGAAAAAGTGTCATCGAGTACGCTAAGGAATCTGCTGGAGCACAAGATTACTTCGCTGTGGGAGCGGAATTCTTGGAGATCATTGCATCAAAAAAGTCGTTATCCATTTAATATTAGACCAATATGGCTCTTGGAAACAATCTAAATACAGAAAGAAAAACCACGGAAAAACCGAATAAAGAAATCGATTCTACCAGGGTCAATAACCCTAAACCATACTGGGAGTCCATATTGTTTAATTCAATGATTGTAGTCGTAACGGATACAATTGGCATCATTGAGGTAGCATCAGATGAATTCTGTAATCTTTCCGGATATCATTCGGAAGAACTAGTTGGACAGCCATTCAGCACCATACTGCATCAAGATCACGCATCATTTTCACCAAATCACTTAGGAAAGCAAGAGGCTTATAAAAAGGAGCTTAGACATAAACGTAAAGATGGTAGCACATTATGGTTGGAAACCAATATTCATCAAATTGATGATTACAATGGTTCAGGTAAAAAAAATATTTGCCTATTTACAGATATCACCAAAATAAAATTAGACGCATTCAAATTAAAAGATCTAGAGAGTGCCATAGATACCGGATGGGCAAGAATAGAATTTAAGCCTGATGGGACTATACTTTCTGCCAACAGACAGTTTGCCAACACATTAGGCTACGAAAGTGAAGATCAAATCATTGGTAATCATCATCGGATTTTTGTATCCCCAGATTATTCTTTAAGCACTGAATATCAGTTGTTTTGGAGGCGACTGGCAGAAGGAGTTGTCAATTCTGGAGAATTCAAGCGTATTACCAAAGATGGTAGAGAGGTTTGGATTAATGCTTCCTATACTCCCGTTAAAAACGACATAGGAGAAGTCATAATAGTCATTAAAATAGCAAGTGATATTACCTCCATGGTGGAGGACAGAAGTAGGGCCAAGGCTATCAAATCAGCTGTAGATACTGGGTGGGGTTCCATAGAATTCGAATCCGACGGCACTATAATCTCGGCTAATACCAACTTCTTGCATATGATGGGATATAACGACCAGTCTGAAATAAAAGGAAAGCATCATAAGATTTTTGTTGACACTGAATACGCATCATCCTCTGATTATCAGATGTTTTGGACAAGATTGGGGAGTGGAAACTTACATACAGGAGAGTTTAAACGAGTTACCAAAGACGGCAAAGACGTATGGATCAACGCTTCGTATACACCCATACTTGATGAAAATGGCGACACTAAACGTGTGATTAAAATTGCGACAGGCATTACCTCGATGATCGAAAAAAGAATTCAAGCTGACGCTGTCAAATCAGCCGTTGATGCAGGGTGGGCTTCTATTGAATTTGACACAAATGGCAATATCCTAACCGCCAATAAGAACTTTGTGGTTACAATGGGTTATGCTTCAGAAGAAGAAATCATAGGTAGGCATCACAGCATATTCGTGGACCAACAGTTTGCCAACAGCATAGATTATCAGGATTTTTGGAAGAACTTATCTACTGGCTTAATTGAATCCGGCGAGTTTAAACGCAGAAAGAAAAGTGGTGACGACGTTTGGATCAATGCGTCCTACACACCTGTTCGGGATGATAAAGGTGAAGTATTTAAGATTATCAAAATAGCCAACGATATCACCGAGCAAAAAAGTGTCATTAAAGCAATACAACATGCGATCAAAAAGGCTGGTGAAGAAGGAGATATGAGTGCTCGTGTCGAAATAAACTACGCACAAGGCGATTATAAAACGCTTGCCGACTCGGTTAACAAACTGATAGAGGCAATTTCGAGTCCTATTGAAAAGATGAAAAAGCTTGTCATTGAATTATCCAACGGTGTGTTGGATAACTCTTTTGATATAACTGCTGCTGGTGACATCAAAGAAATGGGTGATGCCTATAATTTGGCCGTGTCTAATTTAAATGAGCTAATGTACAACATTACCGAACTTGCTAATTTGGTCGCTGCCTCTTCTGAAGAAATGTTGACCAAAGGAGAACAAATGAAGGGCAGTACATTTGAGATGTCAAGTGCCATACAGCAAATGTCAGAAGGTGTGCAAGATCAGGCACAACAAATTGATGGCGTCTCTAAAATCATGGATCAATTACTTGCTTCAGCTAAGCAAGTAGCAGAAAATTCCATCGTCATCAATAAAAAGGCCGAGGAGGGGAAGAATAGCTCCCAGTCCGGTATGACAACTGTGAATGCCGTGGTAGAGAGAATGTCCGAAATTCAGGAGTCCGCTGAAATCACTTCTAACTCCATTCATATTCTTACCCAACGATCAGAAGAAATTGCGCGGACGCTTAATGTAATCACTGATATTGCCTCACAAACCAACTTGCTGGCCCTCAACGCCACTATTGAAGCTGCAAGAGCTGGAGATGCAGGACGAGGTTTTGCCGTGGTGGCTCAGGAAATAAGAAAATTAGCCGAAGACTCACGCCAAAGCGCTCAAAATATAGAACGAGTCATCAGAGAGGTTCAGAAGGATATAGGTGCCGCCGACAAGGCCATACATGAGATGGAGGCCAGTGTTAAAATCGGCAATAAGGCTTCCTTTGAAGCTGAAGAAGTCTTCAAAATTATAGATACTTCTAGTCAACAAACATTCGAGCTATCAAATCAAATATCAACCGGAGCACGACACCAAGAAGCTTCACTTGACGATGCAGGTCAAAAAGTCGAACGTATAGTTGTAGTGTCTGAAGAAACAGCTTCAGGAACTGAACAAATTGCTACTTCTGCAAAAGAACTAAGCCAAGGTATGGACGAAGTCTCAGCGACTAGCAGAGATTTAGCAGATGTTGCTAACCAATTACTATTGGGAATAAGTAAGTTCAAGCTTAATCAGTAGCTATGAATAGCAAGATAAAAGAATTATCCCTTGAGGAAGTAAAAAGGGAAGCCCAAAAAGCTAGTGTTTCAGTATCAGATGAAGAAATGGTTCAACTAATTGTTTTTAAACTTGATACTGAAAACTATGCCTTACCTATAGAATTAGTGAAGGAGGTTGTCATTACACCAGGAATAGCATCAGTACCACAAACACCAGATTTCATCAAGGGAGTGGCAAATATTAGAGGTGATATAATTGCTATGGTAGACCTCATGACAAAGTTCGGTCTTAACCATAGTAATAACCAACAGATAGGTAATTACACCTTGATTATAGACAGCTCCGAACTTAAAATGGGTATTCTCGTACCTGAAGTACCGAATACCATGACTGTAAAAATGACTGATATTGATAAAACTTCCGAAATAATCATGTCTACAGCAGTCAAGGATAATAGCATAATTGGAATTGTGAAATCAGAAAATAAATTAACAATCCTCATCGACCTCCAAGAAGTTATGCGCACTGAAGGAATTGACAAACTAAACCATATATAGTCTATGAGAAGAAGCATTTTAATCGTTGACGATTCGCTTTACATGCGTAGCATGATCGCAGATGCCGTCACCAGTGCCGGTTTTGAGATAATCGGTCAAGCTGACAATGGAGAAAAAGCTATTGATCTAGCGCTAGAATTGACACCGGATGTCATTACACTTGACAATATATTACCAGATATGATTGGCACCGATATACTGCGTGTGCTAAAGCAAGACGAAAAAATCGCTTCCGTAATTATTATGATTAGTGCGGTTGGTCAAGAATCTGTTATTCAAGAAGGACTAACATTGGGAGCTTCGGATTATATCGTGAAACCGTTTACTTCTGAAAACATTATTGAGGCGATAGAAAAATCTCTTGATCAAAGTGCAGTTCAATAAATACAACTGTTATTCTTGACTAGTCTGATCAAGGGATACTCTTAAAAATTCGCTTAGAAAAGTTTATTCTGGCCGATGTTCACTTCACTATGAAGTGCTGAAAGCATTAATTGTCGATTTATACACCTTTACGTGGTTATCATGGCTGTTCGAGACAAAATAAGTGTGCTTGTCGTTGATGATTCCAGCGTTATGCGCATATTGGTATCTGATATTATCAATTCAGACAACGAACTTTATGTAAAGGCCACAGCGAGTAATGGTAGAGAAGCAGTTTATCTCACTCATCAACACAAGCCTGATGTAATTCTCATGGACCTCTACATGGGTCAGTTCAGTGGGGTTGATGCCATCAGGGAGATAATGAACAGTACGCCGACGTCCATCATCGTGCTCAGTGCGGCAGGTAACAATGATTTTAACATCATACTGGAAGCATTGAATGAAGGAGCTGTGGAGTATGTAAATAAACCTATTCATAACAGTATCTCTCTCAGAGAGATGAATCAGCTGCTTATAGCTAAAGTGAAATCTGTAGCCAATACTATACCTAAGGCGACCAACAAGGTGAAAGTTAAGGCTAATATTGCTCCCCATACTTTCTCTGAGCAACTCGATTACGATGTTGTTGCCATTGGAGCTTCAACTGGCGGGCCTACGGCTATTGAACAAATTCTTAAGAAGCTACCTGAAAATTTTGCAATTCCTATTCTAATTGCACAACATATGCCGGAAAACTTCATTCATTCATTCGCTCAACGTCTAAACCGACTTTCCCCTCTGACCATTAAAATGGCGGATAAAGGTGAACTCTTGCAACCCAAGACTGTATACATTGCTCCTGGCCATAGTAATATGATTGTTGAGTCACTTCCTGGTAAGAAGTCTTCAAGCATTAATTTTTCATCCGAAATATTTAAAGAATTCAATAATCCATCAGCAGATGCTCTTTTACTTTCTGTTTCAAAAGTATTTTCAAAAAGGAGTATCGGTATCATCCTAACAGGAATGGGAAAAGACGGGGCGTTAGGGCTAAAAGCCATAGCAGAAGCGGGTGGTAGTACAATTGTCCAAACCGAAAGCTCTTGTATCGTATATGGAATGCCCAGGGAGGCCGTACGATTAGGTGCGGCACGTCATATAATCGACATTACTGAGATGGGACCTTTTCTTGTTGGACATTTATCCTAGTTAATTCTTGATATGGCGACCGACGAAAATAAATATAAAGAACTCTTTCAGGCGGAGGCCTACGATATACATGAGGAACTCAATAGACTACTGACAATCCTAGAAAAACAACCCCAAGACCAGGATGCCATAGAAAGCATCTTTAGACTTACTCACACTTTGAAAGGCAACGCACAAGGACTTGGACTAAGTGCAATTGCAGAGGTCAGTCATATTATTGAAGATATTTTCGTAGAAATAAAAAAAGGGACAGCCGCTGCGAATGATCACCTATTTCAAAGCCTTTTCCGTGCTAACGACAAGCTTGGTGAATTAATTGAGGCTATCAAGACCAATAAAAAGGTTAGTTATAAGGGCATATTAACGAAGCTTACGGTTTTCTACAACAAAATCAGTAGTACCGAAACTACACCTCTAACAACGAGTGATTCAGCTACTACGAAAAAGGATGATGATTCCGAGTCAAATGAAGAGAGCTTTGAGCGTTCTCCACAAGTGGCTGGCACACAAATTTCATTCTCTGATCAGGTTCAAATCCCAATTAAAAAACTGGACCATCTACTATCGCTGGCTGGAGAGTTGACAATAGAAAAGGATAGTCTTATTACACAAGATAGCCATCGAAGACATCACAAATATTCACGTTTACATCGCATAACTTCAGATCTGCAACATGCCATAATGGATGCGCGATTGGTTCAAATCGGTTTCTTTTTCAATAAGTTTCATAGAGTCGCCAGAGACGCGGCTAAGATTGAGGGTAAGCAAATTGATTTGCACCTCAAAGGGACCGATATCGAAATTGATAGAAACGTACTTAAGACCATAAGCGATTCCTTGGTTCACCTAATTCGTAACGCCATCGGTCATGGTATAGAATCTCCCGAGGAACGGATTAAATTAGGAAAGTCTGAAATCGGTACCATTACACTGTCGGCAAAAAACGAGAAGGACGGTGTCACAGTAACCATCGAAGATGACGGACAGGGCATCGACACGGAAAAAATCACAAAAAAGGCGATAAAAAAAGGAATCATAAGTGAAGAAATGGTCAAACTGTTGTCTGCCGACGACAAACTCCACATCATATTCGAAGCTGGGTTTTCAAACGCTGATAGCGTCAACCAAATATCAGGGCGGGGCATTGGTATGGATGTCGTAAAAAAAGCGGTCGAATCAATCAACGGAAGAATAGCCATAAACACGAATATTGGCAAGGGAACTGAGATATCTCTGGCACTACCGACATCAATGATTGTCAAAGCTGTCCTATTGTTTAAAATAGCAAACCAAGAATACGCCGTTCCTTTGACACAAGCCGAAGCGGTAATTTCTCTCACCAAAGATGAAATACACCCATTTAGCGGTGGACTAATGGCTCAATATCTAGAACATACCATTTCGATTGTACTCTTAAAAGACATTTTTAAAGCCGAAAACATAAAAGCGTATAAGAATGAAATCACTCCACTAAACGATATTCAACAATTATCTCCAGAACAAAAACTTGAGGTACTAGTAGTTAGACATCATAACAGGCTATTAGGACTAATAGTAGATAAGCTTTTACAGCAACAAGAAATAGTAGAAAAGAGGCTGGCGCCACCAATCAATCAAATTAGTTTATTCAGTGGTGCAACAATCCTTGGCAATGGCAACATCTGCTTAGTACTAGACGTAGCTTATGTTCTCCGAGAATTATTCCAAACCCAAGAATTGTATCCATCTCAACCAAAATAGCTTATCCAGAATATTTAACAATACTAACCATCAACATATCTCACCTCGTAATGCAAATATCACTTCAACAACTAGAAAGAGACGTAGCCACCGAAATTATTAATATTGGGCTATGTGAGGCAGCCGATTCACTATCCTTTTTCACCAAAGAAAAAGTTCTCATCAAAGGGTTTGATTATGCTCTTGAAAAAATCACTGATTACCAAATTACTGGAAAGAACAGCAGTGAAATACACCTTCTTTCAAGCGAAATAAAAGGCGAAATGTCCGGCTACTGCTTTTTGCTATTTACTACTAATGAGGTGAATAGTCTGCATCAAATTAGCCTTCCTGAACCAGTATTAAATGACTCGGAGCGCCTTCTTGAGATGGGTAAAGCGATATTACTGGAGGTAAAAAATATCATCACTGCTTCAGTAGTGACACATTTTTCTAATCTATTAGGGTACAAAATGCATGGTTATATCCCGGAATTAGAAACAATTCCTGCAAGTGCTTTGGCAGACAAAGTATTTTC
This sequence comes from uncultured Roseivirgaceae bacterium, assembly GCA_964393115.1. GTDB lineage: Bacteria > Bacteroidota > Bacteroidia > Cytophagales > Cyclobacteriaceae > CAYMST01. Next base: position 7,921 of record CAYMST010000038.1, read on the forward strand.
TAAAATTCAAAAATACGATTACGTCTTACATTTTCGAGCTACCTTTCTTTCCAGTGGTCATAACATCGAACCAGAATTCATTTGGACGTTGGACGAGAAGTTCATAGAAGGAGTAAAAAATATTGTCAACAATGATCATTCCTTGAAGAAATTAAGGCAGAATCTATAATGACCTTATGATGACAAAAAGTGAGGCGGAAATCAGTGATGAAGAGCTTAAGGCGTTAACCCATGCCATTAAAACAAGATATGGCCTAGACTTCACCAATTATGAAAGTCAATCACTAAAACGTGGATTTCATAGGTTAATCAGAAAAAACGGTATGGGCTCACTTTTAGAGCTATGGTCTACCGTACTCAGAGACCGGAGCTTTTTTCTGAGTTGCATTGACGACCTTACTGTAAACCTCACAGAACTATTCCGAAACCCAGAGATTTGGATCCAGCTAAGAAATGAACTTTTAGAAGACTTTATCAACAAAGAACAAATTCATATTTGGCATGCTGGTTGCTCAACAGGTGAAGAAGTATACTCGATGGCATATCTTCTGCATTATAAGTCTATGCTCTCGAAGTCTTCATTATTAGCCACAGACCTTTCAAAACGCGCTTTGGAAAAAGCTCAAAAAGGTGAATATGCTGGCATCCTCAAAGGTAAATATGAAAAAGGCTTTTTAAATTTTTTCCCTTCCGGTAACATCAATGCTCTCTTCGATCATCACAATGGTCATCTTCAGGTCAAAGAGAAATTTAAAAAGAACATAAGATATCTTCATCACAACCTTGTTTCAAGTTCTATGAATCAGAAGTTTGACATTATTTTCTGTCGAAATGTTATGATATACTTTGATGAGATCTTAAAATTAAAAGTCATAAAGCTCTTCTATGAAAGCCTAAAAAAAGATGGCTATCTTATTTTAGGCTACTATGACCTTCTTCCGGAACAGAGTAAGCAATATTTCAAAGTCCTTGACTCGGTTACTCGGGTGTACACCAAAGTATGAGGATAATCTGAGGACCCTGATATTTATCATTGTATCCATTATCGAATATCAATTCGAAAAACAAAAAAATACATGAAATAACATTAAATTTAGCTCTTATCAGCATACGCAAAGTCTTCCTTTTGCCAATGAGATGGATAGCCATGGAGGCAATTAAGAAGGCAGAATTCTCTTATTAAAACTTATTTCATGAACACCATTAATGTCCCGTTAAACGTCGTGATTCTAGAGGATTCGGAATTCAGTAATAAAGTTGTTTGTGACATTATTAATAGTAGTAGACACAATGTCTTACGATCCTATATGGATGGTGAGGAATTCTTGGCCTCTTTTAATGAACTCCAATTTGAAGTTTTACTATTGGATATCAATCTCGAATCCAAAAAATTAAATGGAATCCAAGTAGCAGAGATTGTCAGACTCAAAAAGCCTGATACATATATCCTATTCTTAACATCCTCGACGGAAAGTGCTGTATTCCAAACCGCCTTGCAAACCGGACCAGACGACTACTTCATAAAGCCAATTGATGCTTTGCAACTTCGCAATAAACTAGATCTCTTAGGCTATCAGCTTTTGTCACGGAATCGGGGTATTCAAACCTTTCAATCTCGTATTCAACAACTTGAGATCTCAGTAGGTCAACTAAAAAAGGAACTTGACTTCCAGAAAATCAATAATGACGAGCTTACTACTACAAATAAACATCTCGTCTCGGCCACATGGAGAGAGCGGGAAATAAAACAAAAGCTGGTGGTTGCGTTAAAGTCCCTCAGTGAATCTAAAGCACTAATCGACCATCAAAATAAGACTATCAACGAAAGCATCGATTATGCCAAAAGAATTCAACGGTCAATCAACCCTTCAGCAGAAAAGCTCCTAAAGACATTTCCAGAGTGCTGTATTCTTTATCGACCAAAACATATTGTTAGCGGTGATTTTCCCTGGGTCTATGAGAAAGGGGAATATATCTACTTGGCAGCAATGGACTGTACCGGTCATGGTGTGCCGGGAGCTATGCTAGCCACTATTGGATGCTTACTATTGAATGAGATAGCTTCAGACCCAGAAATCAAGTCTTGCTCGGATATCCTAAACGAGCTACATGATAAGATATACGCTCTTTTGCAACAGGGAAATGAAAATCACTCAAATGATGGGATGGATGCGTGCCTCGTGAGGTTGCACAAAACCACCTATGACGCGCAATTTGCCGGATCAAATCGACCTCTCTATTATGTGAAGGAAGGCGAGTTGCATAAAGAAAAAGCCAGCAGAATTGGAATTGGAGGATTTAGGTACGGCAATGCTCAAATCCAAGATGTTCATCTAAAGTTTCAGCAAGGAGACACCTTATTCCTTTTCTCTGACGGTATTACAGACCAATTCGGGGGAGCAGATGACTCCGGGATAACCAAAAAGTTTGGATATAATCTATTAAAGGAGGTCATGAATAAAGCCGCCAACCAACCTCTAGATCATATACAACAATTGATAACGCATAAATTATCGGAATGGCAAGGTCATGAAGATCAAACAGACGACATGCTGTTTATGGGAATTAAAATTTAAAGTGACCCAAAATCCCCTACTACGACTGAATCAAATGAACCATATTGAAGGTATTTCTGAGCCACACTCAAAACATCTTTGGAAGACACCTCTCTGATTTTGAGAGGATAATCTCGATAAAATTGTTCATCTAGTTTTGCAAAGTATACACTTTTATAACGGTCCATTAGTCCAAATGGGGTGTTCAGCGAAGATTGCATACTTCCGATCATGTGGTTTTTAACGAGGTTCAACTCCGAATCAGCGACCATTTCATTTTGCAGTTTCGTCATTTCAAGCTTTATCTCTCCTAATGTACTATCCACATATTCAATAGCCACATCGGTACCAATGATCATAAATGAAGCATGTAGAGGATGTGCCATTGACGAACTTATCCCGTATGTATATCCTTTTTCCTCACGAATATTCTTCATTAGTCTGGAACCAAAAAATCCACCAAATAGCTCGTTGCATACCACCAACGTTGAATAATCAGTGTGCGTCATTGGAATTACAGGCATTGCTAGGCGAATAGAAGCTTGAACGGCTCCCTTTTTCGTTATTTTTTTCGTTTCGGGCATACTTCCATTTGCAAACCGAACTTCTGCCTGAGCTTCTCCCCGTTCGAACATATCAACAAAGCTCTTGACTGCATCAAAGCTACTGTCACTGTAACTACCACTTACGAAAACGTTAGGGCTTGAAAGTAACTTAGTACGTGCAAAACCCACTATGCTATCTAGTGAAAGATTCTCTATGTCTTGAACCGAGATAGACTTTCCATAAGGATGGTTTCCAAAAAGGTTTACTCTTATTTCTCTAGAGGCCAGGAAACTTGTTTTTTCTAAATTAACTATAACTTCTTGTTGCTTTAGCTGCTTTTGATGTTGAAACTCTTCATTAGGAAAAGCAGAATCAAACAACAACGTCTTTAAGATCTCTAAAGCCTCAAAAACCTTTTTGTCTAAGCAATAAACAGTCAATGTCGTTAAGTCCAAACCAGTGGATACATCTAACTGTATACCATGGAACTCCAACAGACTGCTTATTTCCGAGGCCGAAAGTTTGGACGTACCACCAAGAAGCATTTTGGCCGCAAAATACGACTGCCCTGGAACATCCTCATAATATACTCCACTACTAAAGACAAACTCAAGCCTAACCACTGGAGGTCCAGACGATCGCATGCACTTTACATTGGTATTATTAACCAAAGTTGTTTCCACTTCAGGGAAACTAAGCTCATCAGGAACCTTGAAATTTGGAGCCTGCGTTCGGTCGATTATTTGCACAGATTTTTAGCCCTCGAAGGACGACTTATTAAAGTTAAAGAGAAGTGTGAATCGAAGTGTTTCAGCCAACGGGTGATTGTTACGAAGTGGCTGTAGATAAGAGAAATCAAACCCTAAAGTATTAAGTCTAAAACCTAATCCCGCCGTTATGTACTGTCGAGCTCCCTTAATTTCACTTTCATGGAAATATCCAGTTCTGAACGAGAAGTTTTCTCTGTACCAATACTCTAACCCTGTTGATATGGTAATTTCTTTCATTTCTTCACTAAAACCTCCATCAGCATCCGCGAATGAGCCAAAGGTACCACTCAGGAATCGTGGTTCTGGTTCATTGTTATCAGCAGTAGGAGATGGTACTAAGAGTTTATTGAAATCAACAGCAAGTGTCAATGAATTATAAAGATCCAAATCAAGTTTAAGTGCAGATCCTAAACGAAGGTTACCAGGAATGAAATCCTTTTGATCTTCAGAAGAGTAAGTCATCTTAGTTCCTAAGTTCGAAAAATGTCCACCGAATGAAAGGTTGGCATTCTTACCATTCATGAGAATATCTTTGGTATAATATACCCCTAAGTCAATGGCCAAACCACTTGAACCCGCATTTCCTGTTCCTCCGCTGCCGCTAGATATGGCACTACCCAGGTTAGTATTGATAAACCTTGCCGTCACACCGACACCTAGATACTCGCTTAGTTTTCTGGAATAGGTCAAGTCAAAAGCCATTTCGTAAGGGTTCTCAGCCCCTATCTCATTCCCTAATTGATCTGTAAACTGAATATTACCCAAATCAAAATATCTAAATGACGCCGCAACCGCCTGTACTTTATCCAGTTTGTAGAAACCAGAGACATACGCTAACCCCATATCGTTGATAAGGGTTGCCAACCATGGCGAATAGCTTGCCGCTCCTCCAACTTGATAATCAATAAATGCTAACTTACCGTTATTCCAATGTACCGAATTTGCATCAGGTGAGGTAGCAACACCAGCATCTCCCATACCTGAGGCCCTGGAATCAGGAACTAAGCCCAGAAAAGGTACAGTGGTAACAATTACTCTGCTCAGTGAATCTTGTCCCAAGATTGTTTGTGCGTTGCTTTTGAAATTAACAAAGAGAGTTGACGCAAAAATCAACACACTCAATAACGACGATTTGACCATTTTTCGAATTTTAGGAAAGGCAAATATAAACTAATCAGTAAGCATTAATCTTTGATATGCCAGATTTTGCGCATTATCCTTCCCACTTGTAACATCAATTTTATAAAAATAAACTCCTGGGATCACTCCTTTTAGGTCCGATTCTCCAACAGTTAAATTAATAACTCTTTGTGCTTCTTGAATATTGTATTCATGGCGAAAAACTCTATTTCCTTGGTAATCCAATAATTCCAAAAACACCTTCAAGTTTTCATTTTCTCTATCATGTACAAAGGTAACTGTTGTGCCATCTACCTTTTTTGCAGGGTTCGGGTAGTTTTTTAAGTTCCCAATAAAAAGTGTGTTCTCGTCTGACACCATGAGTTCAAACTTTCGAGTGGTCAAGTTGTTTCTTGTGTCCCAAGCTTTGATCTCTACGGTATGGCTTCCAGGGGATAAGCTGGACAGTGGGTACCTGATAATGCCGGAAGTGTAATCATCAAGTTCTGAAACATAAAAATCGTTTAGAAAGATTACAGGTCCACCATCTATAGACATCTGATTCTCTTGTCGAAAACCATTACTCACTAAGCTTATTCCATTTTCATCCTCTAAATTAAAGATTAACAGAGGGTTTGGCCCTACGTCACCACGATATCCATGATAGTTCCAAGAATAGTCAATACTTGGCCCCTTTTCATCTGGTGATAATTCATTTGAGCTACCACCAATGACAATTTCAATATTAGAACCTGATGCATCTACTCCCAAATCAGGGTCATACGCATAAAAACTCGCTTTACCAGAACCCAATTTGTAATCTATCATTTTCGGAACGGGGAATTGAACTTCAAATAAACCTTGGTTTACAGATACCTCACCACGGTAGAGTACGCTGTTACGAACTCCATACCTCATGGGGTTGGATTGTTCTGTACCATTCGTATACACATAATCCACTTTATCATAAATAGTAGCGAAAACTGTTCCGTTAAACCCTTCGATTCTCACACCGTTAAAATCGGTTATCTCGCCATTCAACACACTTAGCTCCAGAGCCTTAACTGTATCCTCTACGCTGCTTGCAAGCACATTAATATTAGCGTTTGGGGCGAGTAACCGGAGCATCGGATCTCCCATCAAGGTGAAATTACGGTTATTGACTCCAGCCAAGCTCCCGTTTTTTGTGTCTTTGATGATATCACCCAGTGGCTTGAACAACCCACCAGATTTAATTAGAGAAGTTTCATAAAATGCTTCATTCAGTTGCATATTCGTACTCGAGTATACGGGTCTAGAAGTTGTCAAAAGTGCTATTGCTCCCCCGTTTTCATTGAAAAACAACTTCTCAGCACCACTTACCCGTTGAGGGTCATCATATCGCCCAAACTGACAAGTTGCCGTTATGAACAACGGTAGTTTAGAACCATTGGTCAGATCACCGACCATATCAAGAGTAAACACTCTTTCATCTGTCCATACCCTTTCATTTCCATGACCTAGGTAATTTAAGACTAATACGCCTTGACCAATTGCTTCTAATATTTCATTGGTCGTTTGATTGGAGGTTTCTGCACCGTTAGCTTGTGTCAGTTGTTCATAAGAGTCTAAGTAGATTTTTTGGATATCGAAATCTGGGTGTTTAGCCTCAACTCTCCTGCTCAAAGTATCGGCATCACGCTGATGAATATTGCCATCCCCATCATCAGCTACAAAACATATACGTTTACGCCATTGACCTACTGTATTATTTGATGTTAGATAATTTCTTACCTTGTTAACTGCTATTTCAGCCTCTTTTACAGAGTTTACCGGAATCCTTCCTACTCCAAGGTCCATCGTATGATCTCCAAGATAGCTTTCTATCCATTCTCCTTCATCTTCCTCCATAAATCCAAAATAATCTTCAGATGAGAAACTCTCAACGGGATCAAGACTCTCACGAGATTCGTAAACAGGAACAAAGTTGGAATTAATAGTTCCTCTGTTTTTGTAGTCAAAACTACAGTCCCCAAACATGAGCACATATTTTAGCTTGTCGCTATCCTTCAGGTAAAGATGACGTATGAAGTCTCGAATGGCAGATACATCCTGAGTCCCAGAAGAGAACTCATTATATATCTCACCAACTTCCGCAACCAATACATCATACCCATCGATTTGTCGGTGAAGTTCAGCTAGCGCTTCTGCTTGGTTAATAAATGGAGTTGCCGTAACGATTAGTGCATCTGGAGTAGTACTCTCACGAATATTTTGATTCGCGATGCGTCCAATAACATATGGAGAAGAAACATTAACCGGACTGAATATAACATATTGTCGTAATACGTCATCAGAGGCGTCGTTAAACGTCAGTGCTGATCCAGAGTTTTGTAATAACAATCGCTGAGGCGTGTTTGCATTTGTAATATCCCAAGCGATTTCATTGCTTGAAGTACTGCTTATAGCATACGTGTACGTAGGAAAACTCTTAGATGACCAATGTCGAAACAATAAGGAAGTACCATCAAAATTCAGCTCTCGTTCACCAGAGATAATAAGATCATCCAAGTACGCCCGCCCATTATTGGGATCAATAATTTCTATTCCAATCGTTGGGTTTTCGCTAGCGCTATAGGTTCCAAAATCCGATCCAAAATGCGCTCTAGGTGAATATGGGTCCCTTCTGTTCCTAGCCCTGATGTTAACATCAGCGGCAGGATTTCCGTCTACAGTCAATTTAATGGTCGTGGGAAGATCATTAGCTGCAATCAAATCAACCTGCAAGTCAACTTCTCCACCAACGAGATCCTTGAAGTCAAATGTATATTCTCTATATAATTCCGTGAAGGCGGAAAACACATCTCCATACCAATGACGTCCTTCTCGCATCACCGTGGCCTTCTCTTGATTCAAAATTTCATAATGAACAAAGGTGTTAAATGTGGCTGATGACGTAGTAACCGCTTCCTTTGTGGAGACCCGTTTACCATTTTCAGTACCAAAATTTAAAAAGAAATGAGCGGTGTCCGAATATACATTTGGATCGAAAACCAACCGTTTCCTTGCCGTATCAAATTCTACGTGATGAGGAGATACTCCGTAAAATATCAAATAATCTCCATCATCAAATCTACCATCAGATTCACCTTCTACGTATACAGCATTTTCAATTAAGTCTATAGGGCGGCTATCGGAATTAGGCTGTGGTAACATCCCTCCAATATTATTCCCAAATATCCTTAGCGTCCTTGGGTTGATACCTGAGGGGTCTACTCCTATGCCTCTGAGAAAAGTCGGATCTATCTTATAAACACCCGTTTGTGTGATGCCTAGCTTATACCAAACTCCGTCTGACAAAACAGAAGGTTGGGTCAAGCCTTTTACAACCAAAAAAACACATAAAAGTGTGGCTACTTGTTTCATATTCCTCAATTATACTCTTAACGGAGTCTATGTAAAGATATTACGATTTGGAGTGCTAAACCGTCAAGTCTTGGACATAAGATCTACTTTCCTTTGGCCAATATGGATAAAATAAGGTAGAAGCCTATAACTACGGAAGAGGCATACTTCTGAAACACGAGTAACAGTAGTAGTGACCCTATGATCAACAGATATCGTGACCAATTATCTGTAAATGAAGTACCCTTGAATTTAAGTGCGATCAGCCCGACATTAGAAACCATGAGCCAACAAACTAAAAGGATAATCATGTATATAGGCCAAAGTATTTCTAACGAAAAGTAATCAAACGTATGGGGCAGCCCTATAAAAAATATGGCAGCTGCAGGTGTTGGCAAGCCCTTAAAAGACTGCGTTTGTTCGGTATCTAAATTGAATTTCGCCAACCGGTAAGCAGCAAACAAGGGTACGAGTAAAGCAAAATAGGACCAGAATTCCGCATTTTCTGATTCTAAGTAATGATATAAGTAAAAACTAGGAAAAACACCAAAGGAAACCACATCAGCCAATGAGTCGAGCTCCTTCCCTAAACTTGAAGAAGCTTTTAAAAGCCTTGCCACAAAGCCATCAACAAAATCGAAAACCAAGCAAAGAAGAAAAAAAATGACAACAAAATCTCCTTTATTTTCATGAATAGCAAGAATCCCTAGCAATGCGGACATTAATCCTGCTAGCGTTAGGAGATTAGGTATTTGTTTCTTGAGCGCAGTGAAATTAGCCACGACAAAAAGGGTTTGATGCCATTTCTTCTTTTACCGTAGTTGGATCGCCATGGCCTGGATACACCATAAATTCACTAGGTAACGCGTACAGTTTGGTTCTAATGGACTCCATAAGCACGTCCATATCTCCTCCTGGAAGATCCGTGCGTCCTACACTACCCTTAAACAATACATCTCCACCTAGACAAAATTTCTCTTCATTGGCAACAAAAGCCAAATGACCCGGTGAATGTCCTGGTACAAATAGAATATCCAAGCGGCTGTCACCAAAAGTAATTTGATCTCCAGGAGCGATAATTTTCACATCTTCCACTTCTTCATAGTGATGAAAACCGTAATTTGGGGCGTAAAGCTTTACAGCTCTTAGTTGCCGCTCTTCCAAGCTACTCATCTCCGGAAGTAGGTTATAATATTCAGCTACAAACCTATTTCCTAAAACGTGGTCTATGTGACAATGTGTATTTAAGATTCTCACCACCTTCAAATCGTGGTTATCAACAAAGTTGGTAAGCACTTCTCGCTCCTCTTGCTCATAGCAACCCGGATCAACTATGATCGCTTCTTTCGTATCGTCATAAACAATGTAAGTATTTTCCATAAATGGATTGAAGACAAAAGAATTCACCTGAATCATATCGAACTTTAGTTTGCCCCAAAATTGAATCGAATAAATTTGTTTTCAAATTCTTGTTTTATGCGCAAGGTCGAATTTGGAATAGTTGGGATGGGGATCGCTGGAGCATGTCTAGCACTAGAATTAGTTAAAAGGGGTAAGTCGTTTGTTGTTTTCAATAAACCAGACCCAAAAAGCGCGAGTATGGTCGCAGCAGGTCTGTTCAACCCCATTACAGGAAGGAAGATGGTTAAAACTTGGATGGCCAATGAATTCTTCGACGTACTTTTTCCATTTTACCAATCAGCCGAAAAGTTGCTAGACGGTCATTTCTTTCATCCTATTGGCATATATCGCCCCTTATTATCTTTTGAGGAGGTAAATGACTGGAATGGCAAAAGCGCTCTTGATGGTTACCAGCGATTTATTAAATCAATCTCTTCCCATAAAACCGATAATGCTGCCGTTCTTGACAACCATGGTGGTGTGACACTTGCTCAAGCAGGGTATTTAGACGTCAAAAAGTTCTTATTGTTTCTGAAAAACTACTTAGTCAAACAAAATTGTTATATTGAGACAGATGTACTTTTAGACAATCTGAATATTGATAATGATTGCATTGAAATAGAGCATGTTCAATGTGAAAAACTAATTTTAGCTACTGGCGTAAATTTAAGTAGCAATAAGCAGTTGAGGAATCTTCCGTTCACACCGGTAAAAGGGGAAACCCTGACGCTTAGGAGCTTAGTAGAACTAACAACTATTCTCAACAGAAAAGTATTCTGTATACCAGTTGGGAATAATGAGTTCAGAATAGGTGCCACTTATGACTGGAGAAACCTTAACTTCGAAGTTACCAAAGAGGCAGAAACCGAATTATTAGAGCGTCTTTCGTCCATCATGGATTTCACGTTTGAAAAGATAGGACATCATGTTGGCATTAGACCGGCGACCAAAACAAGAAGACCATTATTGGGAGTGCTCCCCGAAACTAGTGGCAAAGTATTTTTTTTTGGAGGACTGGGATCCAAGGGAGTTAGTATGGCTCCTTATATGGCATGTCATCTCCTTGACCATATAGAACAAAACAAAAACCTGCTTTCCGATGTCAATATTGAAAAATATTACCGTTAAACTTACAAGAAACATTTGGTAAATAAGTTGTTACATTACGTGGACTGGAAACTAAAGATCATATCGCTTACTGTTTTAGCGCTTTCTTGGGGCGTTGAGACGCAAGCGCAAGAGTATTGGCAAAAGTTCGGCAAAAACCGAATCCAATACAAAAAGTTTGAATGGCAATACTATGAGGCCGACAGCTACGAAGTATATTTCTACGGAGGAGAAAAAGGCTTTGCACAGGAAGCCATTGATATTCTCAAAGTTGAATTCGAAAAGATCACTGACTTGATTGGTTATGCCCCGTATGGGAAAACCAAAATATTCATCTACAGCTCATTTAGAGATCTTCATCAAAGCAATATTGGGGTTGGTGACAAACTATTTTCCACTTCAGATAAATCCTCTTTTCATAGTAAACTGCTCGTAGAAGTTCCCTACCCTGGAAAGAAAAGTGAATTTAGAGAAGAACTCATTTACCGAGTCACAAAATCGCTAATTGCCGACATGCTTTATGGCGGAAGCTTAAGGGAAGTCATCCAGCACAGTCTTATGCAAAACCTACCTTCTTGGTTTGTACATGGCATATCACGCTATATAGCTTATGGATGGGATGTTGACATGGACGACTATTCTAGAGACTTTATTTCTCGTAGGAAGGTCAAGACGTTATCACGATTAAAAAATGAAGATGCTGATATTATAGGTCAGTCAATTTGGAATTTCCTGGTCCTCAAACACGGAAAGAGCAACATTTCTAATATTCTTAATCTCACGCGCATTATTAGGGATGAAGAAAAAGGAATCGCCCATTCTCTCGGTATGCCGTTTAAGCAGTTCATATTTGAATGGCAGTCGTACTACTTGAATGCTTACGATGAAATCAGGGAAAGCTATGAGATACCCAATCAAGATCACCGTATCGAGCGCAACAGAGACATATTGGTTAAGTACGGTAGCAACAGGATAAGTCCGAATGGAAGCAAACTGGCCTATGTAAAAAACAACAAGGGGAAGTATGAAGTACTGCTCAGAGATCTTTCGAACATTCACAAAGAAGAGTTAGTCTTAAAGGGAGGTTATAAAGTTATCAATCAGGAAGTTGATTATTCACTTCCTCTAGTTGAATGGGTAGACGATAAAAGTTTAGCCGTCGTACTATCTCAAAACAACCAAATTTCCCTAAATATTATCGATTTGGAGACTGGGAAAAAAATCAAAAGGCCACTATATAAATTCACGCAGATTAAGTCTCTATCCTTCAACCAAAACGGCAAACTGGCCATATTGAGCGGTACCGTCGGTAATAGAAACGATTTGTTTTTACTCAGCGTGCAGAGGAGAGCCTTGAAGCGACTTACCAATGATGAGTGGGACGATTTAGACCCTCATTTTATGCCCGGCACGAACAAAATTTTATTCAGTTCAAATAGAGGACGACTGGATAATGAAAATGAAAGTTGGGTATATGAAAACGACGACATCTTTAATATTCACACGTTAGATTTAGACAAAAGAGAAGGAGCAGTAACCAAAATCACGAATAATATCAGCAGAGAGCGCTTTCCAGTACCCATAAATAGCAACGAATTTTATTATCTAAGTGACCAAATGGGAACTTATAATATTTTCCTTTTTGACTTAAAGAAAGAAATCTCTAAGCAGGTCACCCGATTTGATAAAAGTATCAAAAATTATGATGTCAACAGAGAAACATTAGGGTATACCTTTATTTCTCTCGATGATAAGTCTGAAAAGCTCTTTTATGAGCAAGGAAACGAACTTACCAAAAACCAGTTTGCCCCATTGACTAGACGGCAACAGGTCAAGCAAGCGGTTGTATTAAAGAAGAAACTTGAAGAAAAAAGGTTACAAGCGCTAGAAGATAGTCTTAACGCCAACAAGGACATTACCAATATAATAGATAGTACACTTTTTGATTCTCTTGAACCTTCCGTCCTGGACTCCTCTCTGGACGTAGATAAATTCGTATTTGAAGAGGAAGTGAAAAACACAAAAAACAGTGTTGACCCTAATAAAGAACGTTCTTTTCTGGCTACTTTGAGGACGAGAGAGGAAAAAGAAGTTATTGGTGGCCCGTACCCGCATGAAACTCGGTTTAGTATAGACAACTATACGGTTACACCAGTTGTCGACCCTATAAGGAGATTTGGTATGTTCGTGGAGATGCAGCTAAACGACATTCTTGAAAACCACAAGTTCTACGCTGGAATGTTTCTAAAACTGAATGTACCCTCACGAATGCAAGCAGATCTATTTGGTGAATATAAATACCTTAAAAACCGAATAGATTACCATGTGCGTTATCGTAGTAAAGCTTACTTTTTTGAAGCTCAACAAGATGCCGTTAACAGACCTTTTTCATTGCCTAATCAACGTCTTGAAAACGGTGCTCAACGCTATGGTCTCAGCGAAGTAGAAGGTGGTGTTTCAATACCACTCAATCTTACAAACAAAGTAGAATTTAACCTCATCAATAGCATCGCAACATTCGTAGATCATACTGCTGCTTTAAATCAAGTGGCCATTGGCGACGAAGGAACTTACTCTAGCAAGCGTTATTTTACAGGCGCAAAGCTGTCATATACGTTGGATAATGCAACGGTCATTGGACCAAATATGCTTACAGGAACGCGACTTAACGCGTCAGTCACCTCTTACCTCGGAATCAACGACCCAAGTAGCAGCTTTAATGTTATTAAACTCGATTTAAGGCGTTACCAAAAGGTCACTAAAGATATCGTCTGGGCAAATAAGCTCTTCTATGGCAGGTTTTTTGGACAAAACCCAAAGCGTTTTATTATTGGAGGGACTTCAAACTGGGTAAGTACACTTGGCAGTAACATTAGAGACCTGTTACAAAACCAAAGGTTTTTTAGAGATGCTGGAGGTGACGACCCGTTAACGTTTCAAAACACGAGAGATAACTATGAAGTATTGTTCACTGAATTCGTACCAAATCTTAGGGGTTATCCATTCAACGAACTAAACGGCTCTAACGCCATAGTATTCAATAGTGAATTACGTATTCCGTTATTTCGTATGATGACTAAAGATTATATTCCTTCAAACTTCGTTCGTAATTTTCAAATACTTGGGTTTGCTGATATTGGAACAGCCTGGAGTGGTGTTTCACCGTTTAATAGGCTTAATAGTGTTAACCTTAATACTTTTACGAACGGTAACTTTACTGCTGAACTCAAGAGTTCTAGAGGGTCGTGGCTTGGGGGCGTTGGGTATGGTGTTAGAACCATGTTACTAGGATATCACGTGAGAATAGACGTTGCGCATCCGGTAGAAGGCAATGGGTTATTAGAAAGTGTAAGATATCTCTCCATCGGCTTTGATTTTTAGCTTTCCGACAAGGATAACTTACCAGTAGGTTACTGATATAGTCAAAAAAACAATCAATAATAGCTGACTGACACGTAATTGACCCATGCGTCTATTTCGCATGTCACTATTAGGCTTTAAAGCGCTAAGCGCTTGTAACGAAAGGATAACTTTTTCTTTGAAATATTAATCTCTGGTTACAACTTTGGGCATGATCAAATCAATGACTGGGTATGGTAACAGTCGTGTTGCCATAGATAACATCACGATTAGTGTTGAATTAAAGACGTTAAATTCTAAATTTCTTGATCTTTCTATAAAATCCCCTAAGGAGCTTTCTTCCAAAGAAATTGATATTAGGACTATTTTGACTAAATCACTCGAGAGAGGTAAAGCAAACCTTATCATTGAAGTAAACGATCAGTCAGCAGATAGTATTGGTTTAAATATCAACAAAGAATATTTTAAAAACAGTTATCAAAAACTTTTAGGACTTTCAAAAGAACTGGGAAGCGATTCCGCTGACATTTTTAGATTGGTATTTGGCCTTCCAGAGTCCACTTCCAAAAATGATGACGACATCTACGAAAAACTATGGCCAAGCGTAAAAACCTGTATTGAAGAAGCCGTTAAAAAGTGTGATGATTTCCGGATTAACGAAGGGGAGGTCTTATTCAAGAGTTTTCAAGAATACATTACTAACATTGGAACTTCTTTAAAGCAAGTTATTGCCCTCGACCCAACTAGGATTGAGACCATTAGAGCGCGCATAAAAAAGAATATCTCAGAGTTCATCGAAGAGGAAAAAATTGACAAAAACAGATTCGAACAAGAGATAATCTACTACACTGAAAAGCTCGATATAACAGAAGAAAAAGTAAGGCTGAAAAAACATATCGATCACTTCTCAAAGGTGTTAAATGAAGCACCTCCACAAGGTAAGAAGCTGGGTTTTATTGTCCAGGAGATTGGCAGAGAGATCAATACTATTGGGTCTAAAGCAAACCACGCCGAGATTCAAATATGTGTGATCAAGATGAAAGAAGAGCTAGAAAAGATTAAGGAGCAAGTCTTAAACATCCTTTAGAGACAAAGAGACCCGGCGTGAACCGGGCCTGACAGCAACAACTACACCTGTTATAGAAATTATTTTCTGATTGAGTTGGTTGGTATGGCTACTTGTTTGATTTTATGGTTAGATTAAAATCAAATCTTATCACATGTAAAAACTAGTTCTTCATTATTCTTATGACTTCTTCCTTGACCTTTAGAAAATAGGGGCCAGGTGCTAGACTTCGAAGGTCTATTTCTGTGCTATATTGAGATACACTCTTTTGATGAAGAATCATTTCTCCTACTAAATTAAAGAGCTTTATTTCACCTAAATCACCTTTGCCTTGGTTCAGGCTTATAGAAATATGTGAAGAAGACGGTATTGGGTATACCGTGACTCCAGACAAGTCTCCCACCTCAGAGTGACTTTGGCCTTGTATGGACCTACTTACTGCATCAAAGATCTCGTCAAAGCCTAAAAAGCTAAGAAGCTCCATATCTGTAGCGACGACAAAGTCTTGTTCCGCTAAATCTTCAGGAACTGCCGGCGTTTGGAAACTTACATAGTCATATCTCACACTTAAGTCCGTTGTACCGGGTATTGTGGTATTATTATGCGAAAAATTGGAGTAAGTAACTGCTGTGAAATAGTCTGCAGCGGTTGCCATTCCAACCTGTATTTCATCAGGTGCATCGTACCAATTGAAACGATCAATCACTTGCCATTCACCAGCTGGCATCCTGAAAAGAGCTATGAAAGCATTTCCTATTCTTGCAATTCGAAGCTGACCCGAAAACCCACTCACTTGGGTAACAGGATTTGAAGACACACTACCTATGGTTCTATTTCTTAGGATACGTGGTGTGCTCCCAGAAGTAACTCCCAATAAAAGACTGAAATAGTCTTGTTGTCCGGCACCAAAATCAGTTTGAGCATCATAACCAATCGTTTGTGGTGCTCGCACCATTAGCCCTCCAAAGGAATAACTCGAAGACGGTACGCCTTCACCTCCTGCTCCACCAACCGAGAGTTCCGTAGTAACAATAAAGTCTCCGTTAATGGGTTTGTAGACCAGTGGCCCAATTCTATTTTGCCACCAGGTACGGGAGGACGGTTCCATTACCAAAACATCGTTTGCTATGTCTTCGATTTCTATGTGCAACAAAGGGTCCTCTGTCCAATTTTCAGTCGCATATAGCCTAGACCAAGAAGTCAAGCTAGAGGCATCGTCAAAACTATCACTTAAGGCTAATAAAGGGTCTTCCATTTCCTCAGGTACTGAAACTACCAGCTCTTCTTCATCTGCATCATCTACCTCTTCAACAAAAGGTATTGTTTCAAACCCTAAGAAGCTCAAAAGCTGTTCATCAGTCAGTTCATTGATAGCATTTTCCTGTAGCTCAATGGGAATTATTGGAGTATTAAATCGTGCATAGTCATACCTTGCGCTGATGTCTGCATTACCCACTATGGCATTATTATTATGCTCAAAATCTGAAATCGCATTGGCAGTAGACCAATCGGCTAACGAAGAAAAACCAACTTGAACTGTCACAGGCATATTTTCCCAAACTAAAGACTCATGTACTTCCCAACTCCCTCCTAATGCTCTTGACAAGGAAATGATAGAGTTTCCGATTCGTGCCAGTCTGAGCTCCCTAGTATAGCTATTGACAGAAATTGTTGGGTTTGTTGATCCGGTGGCAGGAGTCGTACGATTAAAAAGAAGCCGAGGTCCGGAGGTACTATAG
>CAYMST010000039.1:0-2600 GCA_964393115.1 uncultured Roseivirgaceae bacterium
TTGTGGTTAGCGTTTTAGATTGATTCATATCAAGCAAGGTTTCTGCGAACCTAAGTCCTTCATAGGGGTTATAGGCCTTTTGTTTATCCTTGATTAAATAATTGCAGTAGAAATATGTAGTGATGAAAAAATAGTAGTAGTTGATATTTGGCACTTTTTCCTCTGTTTAAGATAGTGCTATTCCGCATTTGGAATTTCGTTTAAGCTACTCTATCCAGACAAAAAGTTACGGCTCCGATTGTTAAAAGCTAAATGGATATATTTCATGTCGCTTCATTACTTGAATAACCCATTTGTAAAGGTGAATTTTATAGGTTTTCTGTGGTAAGAAAAACTACTAATTGCTGATACCATACCTCGTCGATTCCTGTTTGGACTAGATCAATCTTAAAAACCTAGTCTAAGTATTGCAAGGTCGGTATTTTGCTTTGAATAAGAAGAATATGGTGTAAACGAATACGCCTTTTTATAGCACCAATGGCATAGGATAAATTTTAAATCATGTGGACGCTATGTTTTCTTAGACAAAGAGTAAGAAAGGATGAGAAAGGAAGTCCTCTTCCTCTCTCTAAGTATGCCTTTATTTCTTAATGAACTTTTTGGTAAAAGTCTTTCCTGATGAGGAGAATCTTGTAAAATAAATTCCAGCGCTAAGCATTGATACGTCTAATCGCTTATTTTCCAACTTAACAAAATGCGTTGCTCCAGTAGCATCTACAATCTCAATATTACTAATCTCAGTAGGCTCAGAAAAGACTATAGTTAGGGTGGAATGGGCTGGGTTAGGAAATAATGATAAGCCAAAATCTCCACTCGCTGATCGTTGCGCATACCTTCCTGTGCTTTGATTACACCGTTGATCTCCTTGAATTTTCCAACCATATGAGTTTAATAGTTGATTTCTACTTGTTACGCTTGCGCAATATGTAAGTCCTTGAGCACCAAGGTTTACATTGGCTTGTAAACTAGGTGAGGAGGCCCAGCCGTCTAGTGTGGCGTCATAATTTGACTGGTCAATACCAGAGCTTCGAAGCATTTCTTTCATGTCTTTTACCCGGCTAATATTCCAATTACCCAATGACTGATTAAAGGTATTTGCTCCTTTGAACATATGACGCATTTTTTTTGCAGAACTCACATTCCATATGTCCAAAGGTTGATTGAAGCTTTTTGCCTTGGCAAACATTGAACCAAAGTCCTGAACCTTACTGACATCCCAGTTATCAAGCGGTTGATTGAAGTCCTCTGTTGCACGAAAGACGCCGCTCATTTTCGTTACACGACTTACATTCCATTCCTCAATTGGATGATTGAATTTTTTCGCCCCTTTGAAAAGCTGCCTGATATCGGTCACACTGCTCACGTCCCAATTGCCTATTGGTTGGTTGAAGCTGGTAGCGTGCATGAACATATCATACATGCTGCTAACATTGCTTATATCCCAATCTTTCAGAGGCTTGTTAAAGTGATGAGCATCCCGAAAAAGCCCATTCATTTTTTGGATTGAACTGACATTCCAATGATTAATGTTGCTGTTGAAATTTACCGCATCACGAAACATGTCACTCATATCTGTCGCAAAAGACAAGTCAGGTGCATCGGTCGCTTTGATTTCCAGGTTAGAACATCCTTGAAAGGCCTTTTTCATTGATTTCCATTTTGTTTCTCCCCATTGATCTACACTAAGCAGTTTGTCCTTATCGCCAGTATTGGCAAATTGAATGGCTAGTTCGTCGGCTTCGATGAAAATAATATAGGTGCCAGGAGAAGAGTAACTGTGTGTGAAAGTCGATGTACTGTTGCTGCCATCTCCCCAGTGGACATCGACATTGGTTCCTGTAATAGGGATAGAAATTTGATTTGCTGCAGAAATTCCTGGATTATCGGTTTTCCAGGTAGTAATGAAAGCGTCTGGACAATCCTGGAGGTCACCAAGAATAGTCCATTGATGATTGTTAATGAGTGAGTGTCGTCCGTTACCTTCTTCGCAATAAGAAAGCCCTTCGGCTCCAAGTATAACCCTTTTTTGCACACTAGGAAGTGAGCCCCATCCAACTAGAGTGGCATCATAGTTTTTGCGACTGACGGCGGTGTTGTCTAGAAGTTGTGACATATCACGAACAGCTTCAATATTCCAATTCCCAAGCGATTGATTAAACTGACTTGCTAAAAAGAACATTGAACTCATAACGACAACGTTACTTACATCCCAGCTTGATACTGGTTGGTTAAAGCTTGACGCGCCAAAAAACATTCCTTGCATAAAGACCACTTTGGAAACATTCCAATTATTTAATGTCTGATTGAAACTTGGTGCAAAGCTGAACATATTTCGCATGTCAGTTACGTTGCCAACGTTCCATAGATCCAACGGTTGATTGAAGTCTGTCGCACCTTGAAACATGGAGCTCACATTGGTCACTTGACATACATCCCAACTATTGAGTGGTTGGTTAAATGTCGAGGCGCCGAGAAAAGCATTCTCCATATTTATTACAGCTCCTACATTCCAGTGATTGATCGACTGATTTAGGCTTTCTGCTCCTCGAAAGATATTACTCATATCAGTGACTTGGCTCAAATCGGGGGCATCCGTAGCA
>CAYMST010000039.1:2610-24855 GCA_964393115.1 uncultured Roseivirgaceae bacterium
GGATGGTTAGATTGGAACAACCAGCGAATGCACTTTCCATGGACTTCCATCGAGCATCCCCCCATTGTTGGATAGTGATCAGTTTTCTTCGGTCTCCGGTGTTATCAAATTTGATTTGAAGTGTCGTTGCTACTATAGAGACTTGATAAGTGCCAGGATTTGTATAGGTATGTGTAAAGCCAGAGGTGCTACTTGTGCTATCTCCCCAAAAAACCACGATGTCGGTACCGGAAATGGGGATACTAATCTGATTATTTGCAGATGTACCTTGGTTTTGGGTCTCCCAAACGGTGATAAACGGACTATTTGCCTCGGCTTTGAAAAGAAAAAGCAAAGAACATTGAAGTAAAACTATTGTTTTTTTCATAATTTTTAGGTCATTAAAACTGTTGATTGAGCGTTTTGCATTTAGAAAAATGCATATTGAAAGAAAAGATAAGCGGGAATTGAGCCATGCGAAATTCTCGCTGTTTCAATTTAATCTCAATTAAAGTCTTGTCGAACTTTTTCTGTTTTATTACCTGTGATTATTTCAACTATGAAAATTTCGGTGTTATAATTTTGTTTTTAAAGAGACTTTCTGTCCGGTAATAGCATTTTCATTTTTAAAAAGACTGTTTAAAAGGACTAGGCCAATTGCCATAAAACCAATGGTAGAGCCAATGGTAAGTGTTAGGTCTAAACCGTAGATATTGCCTGTCATCAGGTTGCCTAGAGCCCCGACAATTCCGTAAATTGGAATTAAGGAAAATACTCCCTTTTCCTCGCCAGAGGACACGGCATTCAACACCAACGGAATCATATATAAGATCATCAACGGTGAAGTGTAGCTGGTTGCTTCCTTATAGCTTCTGGCTGACATGGATATTACCATTACTAATATGGCGCTTAAAGCACAGCCCAGCAGAATCAGTAAAAAACCGATGGCAATGATTTTTGGAGATATGGAAAGGCTTAATGTATCTAGTTTTCCCAGGCTTTGTTGTCCCATGATACGTACTTGCAGCATTACCGAAATAATTAAGCTTAAGACATTTGCACTGGCGGCTACTATGCTTACGGCAACAATCGTGATGAACTTGCCCACTATAATTTCAATAGGACGAAGTGGTGCGGCAATAAGCGACTGAAATGTTTTCCGTTCTTTTTCGCCAGCGATCATGTCATTACCGACGTGAAAGGCTCCCATGGCCAGGAATAGCATGAGCATTCCGGGTAAAATCTTGCCTATCATGAATCCCATGGTTTCCTGTTGACTGGCAATACTTTCCGTTTTTACTTTCATCGGAGTAAGAATTGAAGGTGGGATATTTAAGTCACGAAGTTTTGATTTTGTGATTTGATTGTTTACCAAACGAATGAGTCTATTAATTTTCGACTTTGCAGAAGAAGAGATGTCATCTGCAGCGTCGAAGTACAGCTTAAGTTCCAAAGAACTATCTGCGGTGAAATTGGAAGTTGGTTCTTTAGTGTTCAGAATGCTAATATCAACAGTCTCTTTTAGGTGCTCGACTTCGTCATTAGGCAAGAAATTGAGAACAAAGTGCGGTTCGGCACTCAGACGCTCGGTAATTAAGCTGGTTTTAAGAGATGATGACATATTGATATATACTTCTGCTTTTTGAAGTTTTTTCGAGTGCTCTTTAAATACAAGCCCCGAGAATGTCATCATGATGGGATATAAAAATAGAGGGGCTAAAATGATTAAAAACAGACTTCTTTTATCTCTCAGCACCTCTTTTATCTCCTTAAGAAATATGATTTTGATAAGGGTTGAGTTCATAGTTATTGATCAACTTGGGAGAAAAATAATTCGGATAAATTACTGGCATTTTGTGAATCGAGTAAGGAGTTTAACGTATCGAATGCCTTTATTTGTCCCTTACTGAGAATCAATATTTGATCCGCGATACGCTCAAGCTCTGATAGGTTATGGGTAGAAAATATGACCGTTTTTTCTTGATCTGTAGCTAATTTCTTAACAATCGATAGTACTAATTCGCACGACATAATATCTAATCCTGTCGTCGGCTCATCCAGAATAATTACTTCAGGATCATGAATCAACGTGCGAGCGATTGCCACTCTTTGCTTTTGTCCTGTTGACAGTTCTTTTATTCGTTTATGACGGTATTCATGAATAGTAAACTCAATGATCAAGTGTGCGACCTTTTCTTTTAGGTCTGATTTCGTGACTCCATAAAGTGCTCCAAAATAGTATAAGAGCTCTTTTGGCGTGAGTCTCTCATATAGGTTCATGTCTCCAGTTAAAAAGCCGATATGCGCTTTTGCCTCTTTAAGTTGTTTGCTTAGTGAAAATCCGGATATTTCAACAGTTCCGTTAGAGGGTTGAGTGATTCCAGAGAGCAATCTAAGTAGTGTGGTCTTACCAGCCCCGTTGGGACCTAGTAAGCCTATGATGTTTCCTTTATTCGCTTGAAAAGTGATTTTTTTTAAAGCTTCGAAGTCACCATAGTTTTTAGATATTCCGTCTACCTTAATTTGAATATCGTTCATTTGAATAGTTCTAATCGATAAAGTATCCAGTAAACGGTGTACTAGAAAAAAAGTACACCGCTATGGTTTTTTAGTTTTTTACGCTGGCCTCAGCATTTCCCATAAGAAATGCTTTGATATAGTCATTGAGGTCACCGTCCAAAACGTTTTGCACATCAGTTCGCTCAACACCGGTTCTAGCATCCTTAATTAGTTTATAAGGATGTAGTACATAATTTCGGATTTGTGAACCAAAATCGATTTTCATCTTACCAGCTTCGATTTTGTCTCGTTCACTATTTCGCTTCTCGATTTCGAGCTGATAAAGCTGAGATTTTAGCATTTGCATGGCTCGTTCTCTGTTAGCCAACTGCGAGCGCTCGACTTGGCAAACTACAACTATACCAGTTGGTTTGTGAGTCAGTTGCACTTTCGTCTCTACTTTGTTGACGTTTTGTCCTCCAGCTCCACCTGAGCGCGAGGTATGTAGCTCGATGTCAGCTGGGTTAATTTCTACCTCAATCGTGTCGTCAGCTACTGGATATACATATACCGAAGCAAAAGACGTATGTCTCCTGCCCCCGCTATCAAATGGTGAAATGCGTACGAGTCTGTGAACGCCATTTTCTCCTTTGAGATAACCGTATGCTAGCGGACCGTCAAATTCAAGGGTAACGGATTTTACGCCGGCTACATCTCCAGCTTGAAAATCTACTTCTCGCACTTTATACCCGTTTGCTTCGCCCCACATGATATACATGCGCATTAGGATACCAGCCCAGTCATTGCTCTCGGTGCCGCCTGCTCCAGGTGTTATTTGTAGCATAGCCGACAGTTGGTCTTCTTCTGAACTCAGCATTTTTTTAAACTCGAGCTCTTCTAATGACTTTAAGCAGGAAGCATATGCTTCATCTACCTCGCTAATTTCGACTTCTCCTGCCTCGTAAAACTCCTGAAGGGTTTCTGCGTCTCCTAGTAACGTGTTGACTTGATCAAACTGATCTGTCCATACCTTTTTATTCTTGATGCCTTTCAAGATTTTCTCAGCTTCCTTTGGGTCATTCCAAAAATCCGCCTGAGTAGTAATGGACTCTTCTTCTTCTATTTCTGTGACCTTTGTATCGTAGTCAAAGATACCTCCTTAAGGCCGTGATACGCGCCTTCAAGTCTTTCAACTGTTCTAATGTCATGATTGAAATTTAATTTGGATTCTTGTATGTATGAAAACAGGTAAATCTCCATAACATGAAGAATTTACCTGCTAAAATTTTGTGGAAAAAGAGACTATATTTTCACGATCCAGTTATGTGGATCTGCTTCTCTTCCATATTTGATATTATCTAGTGTCTTAAGTAGTCTATTGGAAAGAACTCTTGCACCAGGTGACTCTCCTATAGCATAGTCCTTACCGTTATGAGCGATTTTTTTGATCTGTGCAATTGTAGCGGCAGTGCCTGTTCCAAAGGCCTCCTTTAGGGTACCATCCTCAATAGCTTTGATTATTTCAGCTACTGCGACATTTCTTTCTTCGACTTGATACCCCCAGTCTTTCGCTAATGTTAAAGCTGAGTTTCGGGTGATGCCAGCAAGAATAGTATCTCCAGTTGGTGCTGTGATCAACGTATCATTAATCAAAAACATGACATTCATAGTTCCCGATTCTTCAATGAACTCATGTGTACCACCGTTTGTCCAAATAAGCTGATCGTACCCCTCTCTATGTGCCTGAACTGCTGGGTATAAGGCCGCGGCATAGTTTCCTGCTGTTTTGGCGTATCCCGTTCCTCCGGTCACTGCTCTGGTATATTTTGTTTCGACTCTAACGCTTACAGGCTCCGAATAATAGGCCCCAACGGGACAGGTAAACATGATAAAGGTGTACTCGTCTGAAGGACGTATCCCTATATATGGATCTGTTGCGAACATAAACGGACGAATATATAAAGATGTACCAGTTTTACTTGGTACCCAATCTTTGTCAAGTGAGACAAGTTGGTGAAGAGCAGACATAAAGATCTCTTCTGGGAGCTCAGGAATACACATCCTAATGGCACTCAGATTGAGACGCTTCGCATTGTCTTCAGGTCTAAAAACCAGAATTTCACCATTCTCACTTTTATATGCTTTTAGTCCCTCAAATATGGTTTGACCGTAATGTAACGTTGCGTTAGCAGGACTAATGGATAGGTCTCCATAAGGTACTATTCGTAGGTCAGTCCACTCACCGTCTTTATAGTCAGCGATAAACATATGATCAGAATAAACCTTTCCGAATTGGATGTTTTCTTCATCCACTTCTCTCAATCGGGATTGCCCGACTTTTTCAATCTTTATATCCAAGGTGTCAATCATCTTGGTGAAACATGTTACGAATTAACTTCAAAAATACGGAATATCATTATCGATTCAAATGTCGCAAACATCTAAGTCAATTGGATATCACTAGTTTTTCTTTGGTACCCAAGGTCTTTCGGTTACGTTGTATTCTGCACTGTAGTGCCGAGACATAACAAATAGGAAGTCCGAAAGCCTGTTGATATACTTAATTACAGTCTCGTTTTTTCGTTCCTGTAACGCTATGATCCTTCTTTCTGCTCTTCTGCATACAGCACGAGCAATATGGATATGTGAAATGTAGGCATGTCCTCCAGGAAGAATAAAATATTTCATGGGGGGCAAAGCGTCTGACATATTGTCGATGCTTTTCTCTAAGAACAAGATGTCTTCTTCCGAAATTGACGGTAATCTTTGTTCATACTTTTCATTCACACAAGCCAGAATGGACCCAATGACAAATAATTCGTTCTGAATTTTTATCAGGCTACCATTGTCATCTAGAAGATCGGAGAGTAATCCTATATGAGCGTTCAACTCATCTACTGTTCCAATCGCTTCCACTCTGTTGGTGTCTTTACTGACCCTGTCTCCTCCAAAAAGTCCTGTCGTTCCGTTATCGCCAGTTTTAGTGTAAACTTTCATTTATCAATTCTTGATTCGAACCACAACAAAAAAGCCCCAACAATTGTTGAGGCTTTGGATTCAAATTTGAATAATTTCTTATAATGAACAGAATTCCTTTAGCCTCCTATTTTTTCCTGGTTCACGCAGTTTCTGAAGCGCCTTTTCTCTAATTTGACGCACTCGTTCGCGTGTTAGCCCCATGACATCTCCAATTTCTTCTAGAGTAAAAGGGTTGTCACAACCGATGCCAAAACTCATCTGAATAACTTCACGCTCCCGAGGAGTAAGTGTAGATAGAGCTCTCATGGTCTCTACCTTAAGCGAGTCATTGAATACTAAGTTACCGTCTGTCGGTCCCGTTGTTTCGTTCTCCAAAACATCAAGTAAAGAGCCTGATTCGTCCTCACCGAAAGGAGCGTCCATGGACATCTGACGTACTTCAGCTCCTAAAGTGTTTCTTACTTCATTTGGTTTCATTTCCAGAATATCCGCAAGTTCTTCTTCTGTTGGCTCTCTTTCGAACTTCTGCTCTAGCTCAGCATATGCTCTCCTGATTTGATTGATAGCCCCCGATTTGTTCATGGGTAATCTCACAATCCTTGACTGCTCCGCTAATGCTTGCATAATAGACTGACGGATCCACCAAACTGCGTAAGAAATAAATTTAAAACCTTTAGTTTCATCAAATTTCTTAGCCGCCTTAATCAAACCAAGGTTCCCTTCGTTTATCAAGTCGTTCAGGGGTAAGCTTCTATTCTGATATTGTTTAGCAACTGAAACCACGAATCTCAGGTTGGCCTTAACAAGCTTTTCAAGCGCTTGCTCATCACCTTCCCGAATTCTTTTGGCCAGCTCAACCTCCTCGTCAGGGGTAATCATTGGAACACTACTCACTTCTGTAAAGTATTTTTCCAAGGTATGACTTTCCCTTCTGTTGGTTATCGACTGGGTGATTTTAAGCTGTCTCATATTCTAATGTCCTGTGATATGTATTTTTAACTAACCTAATTTAATCCTTAGTGCCTAATGAGTAAACACCAACTCGTTGAAATTAGTTGTAGCAAACTGCAAAATTATTTAAAACCAATTCCTTAAGCAACGAAGCGTTTGTTTTTTTATTTAGATAATCCCATTGTTTCGAACTGTTTACTGGTGAACTCATAGTGAAAATGCGATTCGATTGCAGGAAACTCAATTTATTTTCCTAACCAAACTTAAATGAATGCAATGAGTGTAAGGCCTGTGGTTAAAAGTACTTGCAAATAACTTCAAAAATTCGTACATTATTGAAATGTTTTCGGTGAAACACTCAGAAAATTAGTTGTTTGATCAATTTTCCACCTCAAAAAATAAGATTATATGAACTTTACAGGGAAGAAAGAAGAAGTGCTTAAAAGTGTTGATTTACCCTCATACGAATCTGTAGCTAAATACATGGCTAAAAATGTGATCACCTTCCACCCAGAACAACCCCTCAAAGAGGCAATAGATATCATGTTGGAAGAAAGGATATCAGGTGCTCCAGTACTTGATCAGTATGGTAAGCTGGTTGGGGTCTTGTCCGAAAAAGACTGCTTGAAAATTATTATTGATCATGCATACCATAATCATCCTGGGAATCTCGAACTGGTAAAAGATTATATGTCCACGGCCGTAAAGACCATGTCTATAGATAAAGATGTTTTTGATGCCGCTAATGAGTTTCTTACTACTAACTATAGACGGTTTCCAATTATTGATGAAAACGGTGTTTTGAAAGGACAGGTAAGTAGAAGAGATATTATGAAGGCAGCAAGAAACTTGAAGAAAACAACTTGGTAGGTCTAGAATTATAAATTAATTATTTCCCCGTCTTTAAGAAGTCTGAAAGGCGGGGGAATCACAGTATTCGCTACATCTTCACCGTAGTGTGTTAAGGCAACATTCCTAGCTTCTAATAAATTTGTTTTTGTTTGGAGTTCTTCTAAACAAAGGTGCCCATCGAAATCCGCCGTTTTAAAAGTGCATTCCGTGATAAACAAATCCGCTCCTTTTGATAGTGGCTTGAGGTTGTTACACCAAGAGGTATCTCCTGAATATGCTACCGTTTTACCCGAGGATGTCAGGCGTATTCCATGAGCTTCTGCCCCCACAGAGTGGTTGACAGGTAAGTATAAAAATTCTACTTCTTCAAAATGTTCAACCTGATGACTTGCTTCTCTATAGCTTATTTGAAAGGGGAGTTTTTTTTCAGAGAGTCCAGGGTACATGATCTCAATAAGTGATATCACACGTGCTTCAACACCACGAGGCCCCACTATGGTAAGTGGAGAATTCTTTCTAGACATAAATGCCATGTCTATGAGTACGTTAGGGATGCCGCCGTAATGGTCTCCATGAAAGTGTGAGATGAAAATTAGGTCTATAGAGGAGGACGGTATATGTAGTTCTTTAAGCGCTAATAGTGTGTTAGCTCCGCAGTCTAGCAACATATTTTGGGATGCCTCTATGTAAAAGGAAGTGTGTTTCCTGCCACATGAGTTAAAAGCATCTCCAGTTCCTAAACATCTAATCTTCATTGTTGTGCTCTATTGCGAAAGACTATCTTCAAATTGTCCGTTTTTTAGAAGTCCCTTAATCATTGATCCTGTTTTAACCGTTGGATAAAGCTCTTCATAACTCTTGGCCTTATCCATTGAAACTCTTCTATAGATATGAGAACGCGTAATCTCTTGCGTTGTTTTAAGCCCTGATGCTGCTATTAACTCCACTAGACTTCGAATTGTCTCATTATGATAGTTTTGAACACGCGTGGCTTTGTCCTCTACATTTAACCCACGCATCAGCATTTTGTTTTGTGTAGCTACTCCTACAGGACATGTGTTCTGGTTGCACTGTAGCGCTTGGATACAACCTAACGATAGCATAAATGCTCTTGCACTGTTGCATAAATCGGCCCCTAACGCAAAAGCCCTGACCATATGAAAGGCAGTTATGATCTTTCCGGAAGCAATAATTTTTATGTCTTTTTTTAAGTCGTATCCTACTAAGGTGTCATATACGAAGCTTAACCCGTCTCGAAGAGGCATACCTAGTGAGTTAGAAAACTCAACGGGCGCTGCTCCAGTGCCCCCTTCGCCTCCATCTACTGTTATAAAGTCGGGTTTCACTCCAGTCTTTAACATCGCTTTACAGATATCTATAAACTCATCTTTATGCCCAACACAAAGTTTGAAGCCTACGGGCTTACCTCCAGAAAGCTCCCTCAACTGTTTTATGAAATGCATAAGCTCAGTAGGATTACTGAATGCTCTGTGGCCAGATGGAGAATGTATCGTGCGGTGAGGTTTAACACCTCTTATCCGGGCAATCTCATCATTGTTTTTTGAGGCAGGTAAGATACCGCCATGTCCAGGTTTAGCGCCTTGCGATACTTTGATTTCTATTAGCTTGACCCGTTTGGTTCTTGCTTTCTCCCGAAACTTGTCAGGACTGAAATTACCTTGATCGTCTCTACAACCGAAGTATCCTGTTCCAATTTGCCAGCATAAGTCTGCCCCACCTTCCAAATGATAATCTGAAATAGCTCCTTCCCCTGTGTTATGGTAAAACTTGCCTGCATGTGCACCTTTGCTAAGTGCTAGAATGGCGTTTTTGCTTAGCGAACCATAGCTCATAGCTGAAATATTCAAAATACTCGCTTTATATCTTACCAAGCAGTCTGGACCGCCAATAATAACCCTCGGGTCAGGATCGCAGTCTTTGCTATTGATTGCATATACACTGTGGTTCATCCATTCGTATCCAACGCGATATACATCAGATTGCGTACCAAAAGGCGTTGTGTCGTTTACTTTTTTTGCACGCTGATACACCAAGCTTCGCATTAACCTGTTCAACGGGCGTCCTTCAGTATCCGTTTCCACGAAGTACTGCATAATCTCCGGTCGAACGCGTTCTAACATAAACCGGAAATTTCCGATTACTGGAAAGTTTCGTCTTATCGTATGCCTGCTGGACAAAATGTCCATTACTCCAACAAATATCACAGGCACTGTTATCAATAGTGACCAGATAAACGGATGCCAGAATACACTAATCAAGACTGTGGTGACTAGTACAGCTATGGATAACTTATAAAATGTATATCTCATCTCATGAACATTGGTGCGTGAATATTACATATATCCTGTAGTTAGCCAAACCATTTTGATAAAACGGTGGTATTACGTCTATAAAGTGTCTTCAACCAACGATTTGCAAAGCTACTAATTCGCATAAAGGGATCGTTTTATACCCACACCAATCTAGAGTTGTCGGTGCATGTAGTTTAGAATCCAGCGGTTATTTATAAATATTGACTTTTAATGACCATTAATTTGTCGCGAGTCATTTCATGCATAGAATAGGGGATTCCTCCTAGTCCTAACCCAGAGGAGTCCCTACCTCCAAAAGGCATCCAGTCCACTCTAAATGCAGTGTGATCGTTAACCATTACGGCCGTAGCATTTAGTTTTTGTACGGTATCCATAGCAATGTCAATGTTTTTACTGAATACTGAGGCTTGGAAGTGGTAATCAATATTATTGGCCTGATCTATAGCTTGTTCTCTACTCTTGTAGCTGTATAAGCATACTACGGGCCCAAAAATTTCCTGTTGCGATACTTTACTACTCGGCGAGGGGTTTAGTAATACCGTTGGCTCGAAGCACGTGTCTGAGATTTTGTTTCCGCCGGCAGTAATTTGTGCGCCTTCGGCAATTGCCTCTTTGACCCAACTGTCCACTCTATCAACCTCTCGGGGTAGAATAAGCGGGCCTGCTTCTGTGTCTTTGAGTAACTGGTCACCTGTTTTAAGTGCGTTTGCTCCGGCCGTAAATTTATCCGCTACGGTTTGGAAATGTGCTTCATGAATAAAGACGCGCTGAACGGAAACGCATACTTGACCGGCATGATAAAATCCGCCTTTGAGTAATGCAGGTATCATGTCTTCGAGATCTGCTGACTCATCAACGATGACAGGTGCTGCTCCACCATGTTCGAGAGCCACTCGTGTACCAGGAGCCACTTTTGACCTCAGGTACCAGCCGACTTTGGCCGACCCTATAAAGGATAAATAATTTACTCGTGTATCGGTCACCAGTTTCTCGGCATCTTCATTTTCGCATACAATGGCTTGACACCATTCCTTTGGGAGTCCTGCTTCTCGTAAAATATCCACAAAGGCCAGACAAGATAATGGAGTAGTCAGCGCGGGCTTAATGATCACTGGACATCCAGCTGCGATAGCCGGGACAGTTTGGTGAATTATTAAATTTAGAGGATGATTGAAAGCTGAAATGGAAGACACAACTCCAATGGGTTCACGAAACGTGTAAGCCATCCTGTTTGTGGATGACGGGGTATGTCCCATAGGAATTTGTTTACCTCCCATTGTTCCCATTTCTTCGATGGCGAGCTTCACACCGTTAATCGCTCTATTGACTTCTACCAAGGAGTCGATGTACGGTTTTCCACCTTCGCTGGCGGCAATTTTGGTTAGCTCCTCTTTTCGGGAGGACATGATATCTATCGTCTTTTCGAGGATAGTTATTATTTCATATTTTGGTAACCATCTCTTACGGTCCTGAAAAGCAGCATAAGCAGTGGCTATGGCATGTTCTATGTCTTTCGCGGTGTGAAATGGCAACTCCTGAATGACCGAAAGATCAAATGGGTTATATACGTTTAGCATGGTGTCAGATCTATGAAATTTATTTATCAGCTGCTTTTTTAGCTTGTTCTTTTAAGCCTACATTAAGAATTTGATGATTCAATGAGTAATCAATAGGTACGTTTAGTACATGAACTCCCTTTTCACCGAGACATTTATTTAGTGTAGCGGTAAAATCCTGACTACTTGATATGGTGTACCCCTTTGCGCCATAGCTTTCTGCGTATTTCACAAAATCCGGGTTATGGTAATCCAATCCATAATTGTCAAACCCCATTCCTTGTTGTTTCCACTTGATCATGCCATAGGCGTTGTCATTAAGAATAATGACTATCATATCTAGAGCTAGTCTAGTAGCGGTCTCAAGTTCTTGGGAGTTCATCATAAACCCGCCGTCACCGCATACTGCGATTACCTTCTTGGTTGGGTTTACAATCTTGGCAGCCATGCCCGAAGGTAATCCGGCCCCCATGGTGGCGAGAGCGTTATCTAACAGCAGCGTATTGGGTTGGTAGCTTTTATAATTACGAGCAAACCAGATTTTATACATGCCATTATCTAACGTGAGTATGCCATCTTCAGGCATCGCCTTGCGTATTTCATTAACAATGCGCTGAGGCAATAATGGGAAACGCTCATCACCAAAATACTTGGTGATATGTTCTTCGACTTCGACTTTGGTTTTATCATAAAAGCTAAAATCCCAGTGAGACTGCACGCGAACGGCCCTTGCTAGGAACTGAATTGAGGCAGCGATATCCCCGACGACCTCTAACTGTGGGAAGTAGACTTCATCGACGCTTGCCGAGAAGTAGTTGATATGTAGGACCTCTGTTCCATTATGTTCCATGAAAAATGGAGGCTTTTCAATCACGTCATGCCCGACATTGATGATTAAATCAGCTTGATCAATGGCATTGTGTAAGTAGTCATCATCAGATAGCGCAGCTGTCCCTAAGAACTTATCATGTCGTTCGTCAATCACACCTTTGCCCATTTGGGTATTGAAAAAGGGAATCACTGTTTTGTCAATAAACTGCGTCAGCGCAATACTCGTTCGATTCCTATTGGCTGCGGCACCGATTAAGATCAATGGTTTTTTCGCTTTTTCGATCATGGCCACTGCCATATCCAATGATTTATCATCTGGCGCTGATCTTCTCACATGGCTAATATCGAATAATTTAGCGTCTGACTCTTCGGCGGCAATATCTTCGGGCAGTTCTAAGTGCACAGCTCCTGGTCGCTCTTCCATGGAAAGTCGAAAGGCTTCTCTTACCAAAGAGGGGATGTTATTGCCATTGACGATTTGCCTAGTAAACTTGGTAATCGGCCTCATCATATCTACAATATCCACAATCTGAAAGCGTCCTTGCTTACTTTTTTTGATGGGCTTTTGTCCGGTAATCATCATCATGGGCATAGCGCCAAGCTGTGCGTATGCCGCTGCGGTTACAAAGTTTGTGGCACCAGGTCCTAATGTGGATAGGCACACACCAGGTTTTCCGGTTAGTCTTCCATAAGTAGCCGCCATGAAACCTGCTGCTTGCTCATGCCTGGTGATGATCAGTTTAATTCCCGATTCCTTAAGGGAATCAAGAAGGTCTAAGTTCTCTTCTCCTGGAATGCCGAAGATATACTCTACCCCTTCGTTTTCGAGTGCTTTTACAAATAAGTCAGATGCTTTCATATTCATAATATTACGGAATCCTTATGCTAATTTGGTCAGATACCTGTCAGAACCATGAATCGTTAACAATGTTTGCGATAAATGGAATCGCTTTTTGCCTTCAGTTGGTCTGACAGAAGTTATTCCTGCGATGAGGTTAAGTTAGTCGTAATTCCCCAATTCTATGTTATGATGCCGTAACCTGTTAACTATCGTTTGAGATGGGGTGGTCTGAAGGGGGCTTTTTTGTATACGAACCTGAGTTCGGTTAATATTTCATCTTTAAATGATGTTGGGGAAAACATTTATCCCCCCATTTACAGGTGGTTGTCCCTAAGCCGGACAGGCTTGCACCGCATCGGCGGTCCGCCGCCGCGGTGATGAAAAAGTATCGGACTGCCGACGCGGACAAAAAATCTAGCGGACGCCGCGCGGCAAACGTTGCTCGGAAAGATTTGAAACTGGCAGACATTCTGCGCCAGGCTGCCCTGTTGCCTACTCTTCGAGTAGTCTCAAACAGCAAATCTTTCAAAAACTGCTCTCTGTAACTCTAGTGGCTTATTTTAGAATCGAACTGAGGTTACGAAAGATTTTATCTAGTCAACCGCTTTGTGAAGCTGTCAATTGGCCGTCATTGACTGCTAACATATGGATCGCTTATATGTGGATATGATCTGTCAGAGAGCTTATCGCATGAGGGATGGGAATGGAAATCCCACAGCTCCTGGCGATAAGCCGGAGCGAGGAATTGGAATGGACAGCCCGACCCGAAGGGGCATGCCCCAAAACTAAATTTTGACTAATATTTCAGACATGTGTTTTGGCGAACTAGTTTTGGGATAAATCCTTCCTAATTATGAGTGTTATTGATTTGGACCTGGCTTTACAGCTGGATAATACGGTTGATATCGATCTTTATGACTATCGAAGTGTAAAGGAAATCTCGAAGCAACAGATTATACTCCGAAAAAACACTTTTAGCTTTTTACTGGAGGGAAGCAAACATGTGTTCTCTGAAACTGCTGATCACGCCATTAGTCATGATAAGTTTCTGCTCATGAAGTCAGGAAACTGTCTCATGACAGAAGTACTATCACAGCCACAAAGGCGGTACCGAAGTATGTTACTGTTTTTTTCGGATGAAGCTCTGGCTCGTCTTATTTCCAAACTTGACATCTCTCACCAGTCGGGAGCAACCAACTCATCCATTTTTTCATTTGAATACGACGGGTTTATTCGTCGGTTTGTGGACAGTCTTCAAGAGCTTGACCGTCTTGATAGTAGAGTGAAAACCAGTTTGCTCGTGGTGAAGTTTGAAGAGATCATGTTGTATCTGTTATCCAAATATGGTAGCGGCTTTATATCGTCACTGCTCCGTGATAAGAGCAGGCAAGTGTCGAAGCTTCGGAGTGTTGTCGAACACAATAAACTAACTAGATTGAGCTTAAAGGAATTGGCCTTTCTAGCAGACATGAGTGTGTCCACTTTTAAACGAGAGTTTGACAAGCTCTATGGGATGTCACCTATTCGTTTGTTTCAGGAAAGGAGACTTGATCACGCTGCTTTTTTGATTCAAGATATGGGAAAACGTCCGTCAGAGGTTTTTGTGGAGGTTGGCTATGAGAACTTATCGAGCTTTATCCAAGCCTATAAGTCGAGGTTTGGAAGTACTCCAAAGCAGCATATTGTAAATTGAGCTTTTGGCAACATTTTTTGAACACGATGCTCTTTCAATCAAAGCATTGTGATTCTAGCTTTACTTCATCATTTAAATTTTACCTGAAAAAAGAAATAAATAGAACGTATGAAGAGTAAATTAATATTGATGATAGCCTTAGTGGGGTTAATGTCCAGCGCTTTTGCGCAGCAATCATTTACACTGATGAGCAGTGATTTAGGTGGTCAGGCTTCTAAACAACAAGAGTTTAATGGATTTGGCTGTACTGGTGATAATAAGTCTCCGCAGCTATCATGGAAGAATGCCCCTAAAGGGACGAAAAGTTTTGCGATAACCATGTATGACCCAGACGCGCCAACAGGTAGTGGCTGGTGGCACTGGCTGGCTTTCGATATTCCTGCGACTACTAATGAGTTGGTGGCAAATGCTGGGGATACGAAATTAGACCTGATGCCGAAAGGGACGATTCAAAGCATTACAGACTATGGAGCTATGGGGTACGGCGGGCCGTGTCCACCAGAAGGTCATGGTACCCATCAGTATATTATTACAGTGTATGCACTTAAGACCGAAAAGCTTGGTCTTGATAAAAACACGAAAGCCGCGGTTGTAGGCTACTATCTCTGGAATAATACCATTGAAAAAGCAAGTATCGTTGCTTATTACAAGCGCGAAAAGAAATAGCGCGCTACATACTTCTATGGAATGCATAAGATAACTATGCACAAGTATTACTTTGAAAGGCGCATTCAGTTCTTAAAGTAGACTTTTGTAACTACAGGGCTTTTCTTGAATTTTAAGAAAGGCCCTGTATTTCGGTGAGGAAGTCCCCTTGAATGGTAACGACAGAAGGTTTCGGTTTTGAACTTCCTCCTTCTGGCCAGTTACTTGTTGGCTTTCGCAAATCGGTCGTTAGCTCACCGGGGTGCTGTACGCTAAGGAATAATGTTTTGCCATCTGGCGAAAAACATAACCCTGTCAACTCTGCATCTTTAGGAGCACTGCCTATTTGTAGCACTTCTCCCGCGTGATCACCAGATCTAGGGACCACGAACAACCCGTTATTCCCAAATGGCTGGTATGTGGAGTTTCCAATACTTCTACCAGAGATATCGGAAGCAAACCACAAGTTGCCGGCTTTGTCAAAAGCGATATTATCAGGGCAAGCAAAACCTGTCTCTTCACCTCCGGCTAAGAAGGTGTCTGATGTGAAGCTTAAAGCATCGTATTGCCCGTCTTGCTCTTCTACTTTTAAAATGGAACCAAAGTAGTTGCCTTTAGGCTTGTTGTTAGTTAGGGTGATGAATACTGCTCCGGAGATAGGATCAATTTCAATATCTTCTGGCCGATCTAGCTTAGTTCCGCCCACAAGTTTGGAAG
Source organism: uncultured Roseivirgaceae bacterium (assembly GCA_964393115.1). Classification (GTDB taxonomy): domain Bacteria; phylum Bacteroidota; class Bacteroidia; order Cytophagales; family Cyclobacteriaceae; genus CAYMST01. Next base: position 18,487 of record CAYMST010000039.1, read on the forward strand.
CCTTCCTAAGTTGTATCAGTACTTCTGTTTGGCTGGAGAAGTGTTTTTGCAACTCTGGTCTTTCATTGAGGTCTAACGACTCCCAACGCCCCTGTTCCAAATTGGCGACATATAGTGTTCCGTCAAGTAATGATTGGGGCTTGGAGGAAATGAACTTGTACAGGCATTCGTCATTTTTATCATCTCCAGTATAAACCACTACTCTGCCGTCAGGTAGCTCCTTGACGGTAGCGCATTCATGGGCACACCTTCCAAGCGCAATATGTTTTTGACAAGTGCCCGTTAGCGGATCTACCTCGACCACCCAGCCATAGTGCTCTGGTGGGTTCGGGTAAAACTTCTCCCAGCCATAACCACTGGGGATAATTGCTTTTCCATCTTCAGCTCTTTCTCCATAAAAACCATCATAGTTTTCTTCACAAGTCAATATGGTTCCCCATGGGGTGACTCCGCCAGCGCAGTTGCCTAAGGTGCCGATTGCAAAACTTGAACCTTTAATCTCTTCGTGCCAGTTGAATGGGATTTTCGTGGTCCCAGTAATCCGTCGGTTGTAACCTGAGTCGTGGACAACCTCCCAGCTGACGTTTTCTTTTTGCCGTATATGCAGCAGTGATCCCCCAACAGCATAGCGTTCTTGATCGACTTGCGCTTTAGTGCGCTCAGAAGAACCATCATATTCAGACACAAATAGCTGATGGATATATTCATGATTGGCCCAAAGAATGCCTTCATGGGATTTTTTGTCCAGTGGGATAAAAGCGAGATAATCGTTGTTGAATCCAAAATAGTCCTTTGGAGATATCTGGTCCTTCCATTTTATCAAAACTTCGAAATCCAATGTGTTGAGCAGGTCAAGTTTATCGTCAAACGTAGGCGTAAGGGCGACGCTTTCTTCATTGACTTTTGAGGAGCTAGTGGGCTGGCAAGCCTCAAGCAGAATACCGCTGGCTGCTACCGTTAAGGTTCCTTTCCCTAGAAACTCTAAGAATTGTCTTCTGGATCTTTGTAAGGTTTTAGGGTTGGTTTGATGGTCAGACATGGTAAATCTTGGGTTTGGTTTAGGAGGTTATTTGATCACAAACCTAGTTGAATGCTTTATGTCCTAACATTATTTCTCTAATGATCTTATTGAATTTCTGTGGGTTTTCCAACATTGGACTGTGTGCGGCATCTTTGAAGAGAAAGAAATCTTTCGCCGGTGCTTTCAAGCCATCATAATAGTCTTTTACTAAAATTGTAGGGGTTTGAAAGTCATAGGTCCCTTGAAAGAAGTATGCAGGTACCTGAAGGCTGTCTATGTGGTCGAATAAGCTTGTGTTTACCGCATCCAGCCATAAGTTGTCAAGTGAAGAGATGGAGGCTTTCAAATAATTTCTTTTGTCGGCAACGCTGTATTCTCGGCAGTTTAATATATGCTTGGCGATGGGGAATATACTTCGCACTTCATGTAACATACCGCCACCAAATTTAGTGACATATTCTCGCTCAGGTATGAGGTACTTCTTCCATACTTCGATATTGTCGTTTTTATCTGGAAATTTATTTTCCTTTAGCTTTTTCTGGGCGATATTATCATCTTCCTCTTCAGCTTGCAGCTGTGCCCAAGACAGAGAGATTTTTTCCGCTTTATATTGATCTACCACTTGTCCGACTCCAAAATAGGCGTGAAAGAGCTCAGGGCTTTGATGCGCAGTTAATATGCCGACCAATGATCCCCATGAGTGTCCAAGTACGTAGATTTTTCGCTTTGAAAATGTTTTTCTTAGGTATTCGGTGACTTCTCGTGTATCGCTTACGAATTGCTTTAGGTTTAATTTTTTGTATTGTTGGTCTTTCGAAAAACTTTTACCCGCGCCACGCTGCTCCCAATAAGCTACTACGAAGTCTTTTTCAATAGCCGGGTTATAGACTTTCATTAACGGAAACTCCGATGACCCGGGTCCACCATGAAGGTATAATAGCACAGGAGCTGCTTTGTCATGTCCTCTAATGATTAAATATTGTCTTGCTCCTCCAATTTCTATGGCGTCAATGGTGGAGATACTGTTGGCTTTGGTATGCCCGTCTTCTTCTAAAATAGGCTGAGGGGTTCCCGGACTTATTACGTAGAAATAAATCATGATCCCTGTTGCCAGTACTATAATGCCTATTAAAGGCGCTAATATGTATTTTACTAAGTTTCCCAAATCAATAGCAGCTTACTAATAAATCTTAATGTACGAAAAAATAGCCAGCTTTACACCCCGAAATCATGTCTTTCGCTTACCACGCGTTTAATCAGCGCTATTTGTCCGCAGTGCCACATGGTATGTTTGATATTCCAGTCCAGTGCTTCAAACTTTGTTTTGGCTACTGGATGTGGGTACTCTGTAGGCTCTAGCGGCTGCGAAAGGGCCGTTTCTGGCAATTGACGTATCGTTTCGATCGACTTTTCGGACATGAAGTCCAAGTGCTCTTTTAACCGTGCTGATAGATCTTCAGTACCTCCTTGAGACGGAGTCGTGAGATGTTTAAACGATTTAGAATACTCCTGAACAGGGACTTTTGCCAAGATGGACTTTTGATGCCCCACGGTGACCATAATGGAGTGGTAGTAATAGCTGAGTATTAAGTGTCCACATTGCCAAGTCAAGTTTGTGTCCAATGTTTTTGGTGTCAAATGCCACTTTTCATATGGAACAGAGGCAAGCAGCTTGGTTATCCATTGGTAGGCGTCTTGGGTTTGCAGTGTTAAGGTTTCGATTTGATTCATGGTAATTTTATTTTTGGACTCAAAATTGGCGCGAATATATCTAGTTACTAGCAATGGAGATAGATCTAAACGTAGATACTGGAGAGGGAGTTGGAAACGAGGTAGGAATTTTGCCTTATGTGTCGTCCTGCAATATTGCTTGTGGAGGACACTATGGTGATGAAAGTTCTATTGCCGAGGTAATTAAGTTGGCTAAGAAACATCAAGTAAAAATTGGTGCGCACCCTTCTTATCCCGATCGAGAAAATTTCGGTAGGCAATCTATAAATCTGCCTTTGGCGGAGATAATAGATGCTGTATTCGATCAGGTTACACTTTTCTTGCGCGTGGCAAAAGAGTTTGATGTCCCCATTCATCATATTAAACCACACGGAGCATTCTACAATGATCTGATAATAGATGATTCGTTAGCGAGTGCTTTTATAGATCGATGGCTTGAAGAACGAATTAACTGCGTGCTTTATGCGCCGTATGGCTCAATGGTGGCCCAAAAGGCTGAAAGAAAGGGGGTGAAAGTGATGTTTGAGGTATTCGCGGATCGTCGGTATGACGATAAGGGCAGACTTGTCAGTAGACAAAATAAGGATGCTGTAATTGATAATAGAGAAGAATCTCTGGCACAAATTCTCGGAATCTTAAGAGGTAATACTGTTCAGACGATTAGTGGGGGCGAAATTCCAATGAGGGGGGATACTATTTGTCTTCATGGTGATCATAAAGGAGCAGCGGAGACCGCTTACTACATTCTCGAATCGCTTCGAAAATATGACTATTTTGTCAAATGAGTTACTCTGTTGATATTCAGCAATACGGAGATCGGTCAGTGCTTGTTTCTTGGCCTGAAAAGATTGAACAAGAAATTTTATTTGATATCTCTAGCTTAAAAGTAGCTATAAGTGATCATTTTCCTCATGTTACGTTAGTGACTGCATACGCTTCCCTATTAGTCTCTTTCGAAGCTAAAATTGAAAACTTTGTTCAGTTGAAACAGAAAATTTTAGGCTTACATGATGGCAAGACTATTTCGACATTATCCCGAAGGGTTTTTGAAATCCCTGTTTGTTACGAGATGCCATTTGGTGAGGATCTGCATGTACTTTCGACTGAATTGGGGTTATCTCGGCAAGAGATAATTTCACTGCATTCCGAAAAAGTTTATGACGTTTACTTCATCGGGTTCTTACCCGGTTTTATGTATTTAGGAGGGCTTAATTCTCGGCTATTTGTCCCAAGGTTAACGACACCTCGATTGCGTGTACCTAAAGGAGCGGTCGCTATAGGTGGACAGCAAACTGGGATATACCCATGTGAAAGTCCAGGAGGGTGGCATATCATCGGTCGATCACCAATTGATTTTTTTAACCCTCACGAAACTAATCCTTGCTTTGTTAACCCTGGTGACCAGATTAGGTTTTACGCTATAGAGCAACGAGAGTATGAGTGGATGATCGATCATCAGGTCAAACCCAAAATATTGATTTCCAATGATTGAGGTTGTTTCTCCAGGGGTGCTGACCACTATTCAAGATCAAGGCAGACACGGCTATCAGCATCTTGGTGTACCGTATTCGGGATGTATGGATCAGCAAAGTGCTGATCTTGCGAATAGGATTGTAGGTAACGACCTAGATTGTGCACTTTTCGAGATAACCTTAAGTGGGCCTACATTGTTTTTTAATACCTCTGCTTGTATTTGTGTAACTGGTGGAAAAGTAGAACTCCCTTCTTTTATGGATATGAACAAGGTTACGGATGTAAATCCAGGAAGTGAGATCAAATTTGGAAGGATAAAAAAGGGAGCTAGGGCTTACTTGGCTGTTCGAGGAGGAATAGATAGCGCATTGGTGCTAAATTCTCGATCGCAATACCATGGGGTTACGGAAGCGGTTCGGCTAGTGAAGCACGAACGACTGCGTGTTGGAAGTATAAACAGTCATAGAAGGTCAGGCCAAGAACAGGTTTACGATATAAACTTTGACGAAGGTGCGATTGAAGTTTATAAGGGACCGGAGTACCATTTGTTGAGCGCTCGTCAACAATTCCCCTTATTACATGCCGAATTTACCGTTTCTGTTGATGCAAACCGTATGGGATATCGGGTAAAAGAACGTGTTGATAGACATCAAATAAGCATTTTAACCTCTCCGGTTCTTCCCGGCACGGTGCAGTTACCGCCGTCGGGTTCTCCATTGATTCTGATGCGTGATTGCCAAACAACTGGTGGTTACCCGAGGGTTTTACAACTCACTGATCAAGCAATCAATCAATTGGCACAAAAAAGGCCTGGTGATAAATTAAAGTTTAAGATGGTTAGTTATTAACTGACTAAAACTTCAGCGATTACCCTTTAAATCAATTATTAGGCTTCTTTTTAGAATCAAATTGTTAACTATAATTAGTTTTTGAGTCTTAAGTTTAAGGTTTGGTAACAGGTGACCTATGCCTGCCAGATATTGATGTTCACCTTTTGAGGTGTTCATTGAACCTAAATTTGAAGAATAAATTTATTTGACCTGTCACGCATGTGAGATGGAGTATAGGCGGGGATATTTGTAAGGATGAAGAAGGTTTTAGGGATTTCGGCGTTTTATCATGATTCCGCCGCAGCGATCACAGTGGACGGTGAAATAATTGCCGCTGTACAGGAAGAGCGGTTTACGCGTAAAAAGCATACACCAGACTTCCCGGTAGCGTCCATCCGATACTGCTTAGAAGAATCTGGACTAACTATTGACGAGCTAGATGCTATTGTGTTTTATGATAAGCCGATGCTCAAGTTTGAGCGACTGCTCGAGACATATTACGCCTTTGCCCCTAAAGGACTTCGATCTTTTTTAAAGGCTATCCCGGTTTGGCTCAACGAAAAGATGTTTTTGAAAAAACAGATTTTTGATGGGTTAAAAGAAGTCGGACCATATGATAAAAAAATGGTCAAACTCTTATTTCCAGAACATCACTTATCTCATGCCGCAAGTGCCTTTTATCCATCGCCATATGAGGATGCTGCGATTTTGACCATAGATGGAGTAGGGGAGTGGAGTACTGCCTCTATTGGGCACGGTAAAGAGAACAAGGTTTCTTTTAAAAAGGAGCTTCATTTTCCACATTCGGTAGGACTGCTCTACAGTGCATTTACCTATTTTCTTGGATTTAAGGTTAACTCCGGTGAATATAAGCTGATGGGCCTGGCACCATATGGAAATCCATTGAGTGATCAGACACATACGTTTGTAGAGCTAATCAAGGGAAATCTTGTTGAAATCTATGACGATGGCTCGATTTGGTTAGACCAAGAGTATTTTAATTATGCCACTGGTCTAAGGATGGTCCGACATAACAAGTGGGAAAGCCTATTTGGATTGCCTGTTCGTCAAGCGGATGATGAGTTGGAACAAAAGCATTGTGATTTGGCATTGGCTATTCAAATGGTTACCGAAGAGATAGTCTTAAAGATGGCTAAGGAGGCTAAGCGTATCACTGGTTCACCAAATTTATGTCTAGCTGGGGGTGTGGCACTCAACTGCGTTGCCAATGGTAAATTGCTAAGAGAGGAGATTTTTGAAAATATATACATCCAACCGGCAGCTGGCGATGCTGGTGGTGCGTTGGGTGCTGCG
>CAYMST010000040.1:0-6797 GCA_964393115.1 uncultured Roseivirgaceae bacterium
TAACCATCGACCATAGAGAATATCTAAATGCAAAAGATCTTCGGCAGGGAGGAGCACGCTCTTTTGCAATTTCTCTCTTTGCTCCGCGTCATAATCAACATTAGCACTCGCCAATAATTGGAAGCTCCATTCCTCTCCGGATTGATCCAAACGACAATAAGCTAGATCAAGACCATCGAGGGAGGTGCCAGACATAAGTCCGATAATATGGAAGGTGTTAGGCATCACAAAGGAATTTTAATTTCTAGGGCTTTCCTGAATTTTAAAAAGAAAGCCCTAGAAAACAATCTATTTACTGGTACTTCGCTTTCAAAATATCTTTGAATTTCTTTTCTACTTTCTCAACCTTTGGTCTACTTACCCTAAATACATAAGGTTGCATTGGGTTCTTTTCATAAAAGTCCTGATGATATTCTTCTGCCTCCCAGAATTTTTGAAAAGGAACGATCTGCGTAGCAATTGGCTTTTCGTATTTACCAGATTCGCCTAATGTGTTTTTAAACTTTTCAGCCAATGCCTTTTCTTCATCATTTTGGTAAAAAATGACTGATCGATATTGCTTTCCGTAGTCTGGGTGTTGTCCATTAACCGTTGTCGGATCATGCGATCCGTAATAAACCACTAATAGCTTTTCGTAAGAAACCTTAGATGGGTCATAAAGTACTTTTACGGTTTCTGTATGTCCGGTAATTCCATTTGCCACTTGTCGATAGGTGGGGTTTTGCTCTTTTCCACCGGCATACCCAGACACCGCTTCAGAAACCCCAATAACACTCTCAAAAATAGCTTCTACACACCAAAAGCATCCACTAGCGAAATAGGCTGTTGCCAGGTCTCCTTCATTCACAATTGTTTTTTTGATTTCCTGTTGTTTGGCTGTTGATTGACAAGATACCACTATCAAACTAAGAACAAGCGATAACATTAATTTGGGACTGCGCATGTTTAATGATTTTCTGAAATAACGAGCACGAAAGTACTTTAGTTATGGGCATTTAGAAATTTAATCATCCTATCCAATGCTCTGGGAGCATGTCTATGAAACGTCGTTGTAGTGCCTGACCATGAATTTTCCTTGCCGTCCAAAAAGGCATGTGGCATTCCCTCGTATTCCCAATATAAAGGAGATTGTTCCTTGTCTTTCAGTAGGTTAACGAGTTGCTGAATGGACTCAGGGGTGGTAATCTTGTCAATAGAGCCCACTAGAAAAAACGTAGGAGGAAAGCCTAATTCCTCGGATTCTAAAACCAGATGGTATGGAGAAAGCCGATGATAGAAGTGAGGATGTGACTTGTAGCTGACAGAGTTACCCAGGATTCCACGACCGATTTTTCTTTCCGTATGCTCAACAGCATAGTCTATGCTTACTACTGGATAACTTGGCACGATGGATTTAATAGACAAATCATAGTCTGACATGATGGATTGTGTGGTATGTCCGTTTGGTATATATGTCGGGTGAAAAGTAAGTTCTTCGCCATCAAGACCTCCTTGTCCAAGATGTTTCCGACCTAATGCTACCATGAGCGCTAAGTGCCCACCAGCACTATCACCGGTTAATGAAATGTGCTTTGGGTCTCCGCCATACTGCTTTATGTTCTGTTTGACCCAGAGAAATGCTCCAAGCGCATCCTCAACAATTTTGTTCATGGTGATAGCATCATTCTGGTCACCCAAAAGCCGGTAGTTGACATTGCAGACGACATAATTACCATTTTCACATACATACTGCGATAGACTGTCCATCACCTCATTAGTGTTGATTCTCCACCCTCCACCATGATAAACGATAAGTACCGGATTGCCCGTTTTGGCTGTATCGGGAACATGTATGTTCAGCGTTAGCGATTGTCCGTCTGGCTGCGCCCATTCTATATTTTCATATTTAAAATGATGATCCTCATGAGAAAACGGTTGTGAAAAGGTGTCCATAGACATAATAAGGAGCGTGATGTAAAATGATAACTTATGTGTCATTTGGATTCGGTTGGTTGGTAGATTCTAATCTAATAACTTTTTTACTTTTTTGACTCCCTGTGCCTTACATGATGTTGACGATCGATTAGTTTTGTGAATTAATTCTTGAAATCTACTGATCAACATGCGTTATATTTTACTACTATTCACACTGTGCCGTTTTAATCTTTCATTTTGTCAGCAGTTACCATATAAGACAGATAGCTCAAGTTTCGCCGAATGAATTAGAGGCTTGGTTTCAATTTCTCACAACTAGACCATGAAATAGTGAAACAGAATAACTCATTATCTAGTTTCGATTCTAATTCATTTTCAGGTGGTTTGGGTTAAATAATTGAGTAAGGTTTACATCCAGTCGTTGACGGGATTGATCGGTTAGCCTATCCGAGAACTAGATTCTTTTCATTAGGAGTGGGTTGGACGTATTAGAGACTAACTTCGATTAGTCCATAGACCAATTATTGGTCCAACAGCGAGTAAACCTAATGCGTAAGGTAAGCCTATTGATGAAATAAGTAGGTTCGTTAGTTGGATACTCAAAATGGTGAGTGAGAACCCAATGCAGTTCACCATAGTAATGGCGGTACCGCGTGTTTCGGCATAGGACGACTGTGCAACAAGCGTGGAGAAAAGTGGTGAGTCCATGATGACTGACGTTCCCCAAATCAACAAAAAGGCGAAAAAGGGTAAGATTGGAAGTGAAAAAGCCATGGGAAAGAGTAAGCAGCAGCAACCGGAAATTCCAATGGCTAATTTCGCGATGCGCTTAGGACCAAACCTTTCCGACAAAAAACCTCCAATAATGCAGGCTATAGCTCCAATGCCAATGACCACAAATGAGTATAGAGAAGTGTTAATATGTGTTGCATGTGCTCGACCGTAGCTAACCCAAATGAGTGGAACAAACGTCCAAAAGGTATATAGCTCCCACATATGTCCAAAGTAACCAAAAGCCGCTTTGCGTAAGTTTACATTCTTCCATATGCCCTTGAGTGCGGCTAGATCAATTTTTTGTCCCTTTTTTCGATATGGTCCGTCTGGAACCAGTAAAAACATTACCGTTCCACCAGCCATGGCAAGACCGGAGAGCAATACTAAGACATACTGCCACTGAAAACCGGCCAAAGCACCCTTAGCAAGGTGAGGGAAGGCCGTCCCGAGAACCAATGCGCCGACAAGGAACCCAAGGGACTTTCCTAGACCTTTTTCGAAGTAATCAGCCGCTATTTTCATCCCAACTGGATAGACACCTGCTAAGAAGAAACCTGTGAGGAAGCGAAAGGAAAGTGTCAGCCATGTATGGCCAGAGAAGATGACCAATAAATTAAACAGAGCACCACATATGGCACTCCAAAAGAAGACCTTAGAAGGAGAGTAGCGGTCAGAGATGCCATAGAATGCAAATACAAGTGTGCCCGAAATGAACCCAAACTGAACGAAAGAAGTCAGCTGAGCTGTTAGTCCATCAGAAGCTCCTAGTGCCTTAGCAAGCTCGGATACAACGGCATTGCTACCAAACCATAGTGAAGTACAACAAAACTGAGTAATGACGATGATCGTTAAGATCCATTCTGACTTTATTCGTGACATGTTTAGCAATCTTCCTGCTCACAAATCTCGTTCTCAGTTTCTATTTCAATGGTCGTATGACTGACTCCCATTTCTTTTAACTGTGACTTCACTTCTTTTTTTAATGCAGGTAGATTTTTGATGCTGTATCCTTCTTTTACTATCAGGTTTAAAGTAAGCACGTTATACTCACCATCCATAGTCCAGCTATGGATGTCTTGAATTTCTTTGATTTCGGGGTTTAGGAGAAGCCTTTGCTCGATGAGATTATGGTTTAAGTTGTCAGGGACAGATTGCATAATGATCTTAAGTGCACTTTTAAGTCCACCAATTGCTCCATAAAGAATGTAGAAGGAAATCAATACTGCGAGAACAGGATCGATCCATATCCAATTTGTATAGTACATTAGAACAGCGCCAACCAATACTGCTATCCAACCAAGTACATCTTCCATTAGATGTAATCTAATAGCTTTTTCATTCAAGGACTTTTTACCTGAAAGCCTTAAAACCGCCGCACCGTTAAACACTAACCCTAGTATCGCGAGAATGATCATGCCATCCGCCTGAGCCATACTTGGGTTTACAATGCGTGGAATGGTTTCAATTAGAATGAGAACAGCTCCAAGAATGAGCATGATAGAAGTGATAATAGCCCCAAGAACTGAATACCTACCATAACCATATGAATAATGTTTATCTCTACCTTTATGCGCGTAGTTTTCCATGAACCAAGCACATCCAAGAGCAAGAGAATCTCCGAAGTCATGAACTGCATCTGATAAAATGGCCACACTATTGACCCATAGGCCGCCAATGATCTCAACAAGGGTAAAGGCTAAATTGAGGAAGAAAGCAATTCTCAGGTTACCGGTATGATGATGGTGATTATGATGGTGGTGGTGTGACATCTTGGTAACTTTTTATACGAACACCACTAATCAAATAACCCGAGTTGACCGTTTTTGGTTTTTGGTGGTTCCGCCTTACCAAATATAGTCATGCCTCCGTATTTGTGAGCATCTCTTCTTTCTTGTTCAATTATCTTTTGAAAGTTGGTATTGGGTACGAAATCCTTTTCTATTCTTTGACTCATGGTTGACAGTGAGGCTACTGCTTTTAATTTATCTGAGCGACCAATTTTAGCTTTATCAACAGCTGTTCGTAATACGGAGATCGACTCATCATAGACCTTCAACGGTACGGGAAAGGGATGTCCATCTTTACCTCCATGCGCAAATGAGAACCTGGCAGGATCCTCAAATCTGGAAGCCGTACCATAAATCACCTCACTTACTAATGTTAATGATTGTATTGTACGTGGCCCAACTCCTTTTTGGAGTAGTAAGCTCTCGAAGGTTTCAACTCCTGTGTCGTGTGCCAACGCAAGCGTCGCACCGAGCCTTTTTAAGTTTACATTGTATGAGCGAACGTCATGATGGGAGGGAAGCTTTATCTTTTTCGCTTCTAACACCATTTTGGTTGGAGATTCCTTGGTCATATCCACAATTGACGATTTAGTATTATCAGCATTGCTGTGAGTGAGGTTTAGTATTTCTCCTTGATTTTCTCCGCAGACAAAGCTATGTGGTTCTTTCAGAAATGAATCCAGGCTTGTGGAGTTCCAATGATATCTCCTAGCATACCCGGTAGCATCATTTAACCCTTGCTGAACTACGCTCCAGTCACCTTCATCAGTTAGTACAAAGGAGTGTAAGTAGATTTGGAAACCGTCTTGCACCAAGTTGTTATCTACTTTAGCGGATAGCTTACTTGCTTCAATTAATGCTGAGGCATTGAGGCCAGTTTTATCAGCGATTTGCAGAATTTCCGCAGGTGTGTTTCTGGAGTGCTTGCCGCGGCCACCACATATGTATATACCTAATTCACGCGCCTTTGGATTCATTGCTCGCTTAAGCGCACCCATAACGGATGTCGTAATACCGCTGGAATGCCAATCCATACCTAATACACAACCTAAAGACTGAAACCAAAAAGGATCAGATATCCTTTTGATGATTTCCTCTTTTCCATACTCAACAATAATGGTCTCCAGGATAGCGCCGCCAAGAGAAGACATTCTTTCTGCTAGCCATTTAGGTACTTTGCCGTGATGTAAAGGAAGATCTGCATAACCGCGTGACATAATGCTCTTTGAATGTTTATCTTGAATTTACCAGGAATCCATGGAATACTGATACTAAATACTCAGTATATAAAACGTAAATTGACGTTTGTCATTATTTACTGATCAACATGTTATGGTAACAAATAATCTCTTGATCCTGTTCACGAGTAACACCATTTAAGCTATATAAGGGCATGTTAATTTAAATGGTATAAGCTATGGTTTTGAGTTTAGGCATAAAAAAACCGCTTCCATGCGGAAGCGGTCAATATTTTTATTGTGTTTTGGCCGAACCAAAGACTATTAAGCAGACTTAACAGTTTTAATGATGATAGCGGCAATTTTATATGGATCTCCGTTAGAAGCAGGTCTTCTATCTTCCAACCATCCTTTCCATCCATTCTCAACAGTAGCAACTGGGATACGGATAGAAGCACCTCTATCAGATACACCAAATGAGAACTGATCGATAGACTGAGTTTCGTGCTTACCAGTCAATCTTTGATCGTTATCAGCTCCGTATACAGCGATATGCTCTGCTACTACAGGTCTGAATGCTTCACATATTTTTTCGTATGTAGCCTTATCACCACATGTTCTTAATACTTCATTAGAGAAGTTAGCATGCATACCAGAACCATTCCAGTCAGTATCACCTAGTGGCTTAGGATGCCAGTTGATCGCCAAACCGTATTTCTCAGCGGTTCTTTCCAATAAATATCTAGCTACCCAAATTTGGTCACCAGCTTGTGCAGCACCTTTTGAGAATACCTGGAATTAACACTGTCCAGCAGCAACCTCGGCGTTGATACCTTCTACGTTAAGACCAGCTTCAAGACAAAGATCTAAATGCTCTTCAATGATATCTCTTCCGTAAGCGTTTTTCGCTCCTACAGAACAGTAGTAAGGTCCTTGTGGAGCTGGGTAACCACCTGCAGGGAATCCTAAAGGTAGGTCAGTAGCAGGATCCCAAAGGAAATACTCTTGCTCAAAACCAAACCAGAAGTCATTATCATCATCGTCGATTGTAGCACGACCGTTAGACTCGTGTGCAGTACCGTCAGCGTTTAATACCTCAGTCATTACTAGGTATCCATCTTTGCTTGCTGGAGCAGGATGATGT
>CAYMST010000040.1:6807-24590 GCA_964393115.1 uncultured Roseivirgaceae bacterium
GCTGGGTCTGGATAAATTGCAACAGGCTTCAATAAACAGTCAGAAGAACCACCTTCAGCTTGCTCAGTAGAACTACCGTCAAATGACCACATTTCACAGTCTTCTAATTTACCACTGAAATCTTTAACGATTTTGGTTTTGCTTCTAAGGCTTTGTGTTGGCTTATACCCATCCAACCAGATGTACTCTAATTTAGCTTTTGCCATATTTCGGAATATTAAATTATTTATCGAATTAGGTTTAAAACGGAGCCAAAAGTAAAAAAATATTGCTATTTCTCGTATTTCTCGGGTCTGTTTTTAACCTTGAAACACTTGATTTGCAAAAAATTAAAAGAGCGGGCCCTAAAAGTGATATTGAATTATGGATTTTTGCATAAACCCTCTCTTTTGTTCAAAGAATTTAAGCCACTTATCATTCTCAGCCTATCTGCTTAAGTGGAATAGATCTAACACAGTATGTTCACCTGAAGACTAGTGAAAACTGCGAGATTTATCAGGTCGGATTTTAGCGTTTATCTGATATATCCAGGTGAAAAACGTGAAAGAAGGGGAGGTAAACGATAAAAATTAGAAAAATTCAATTTTAGAAGTAGGTTTGTGTCATACAAAAACAAATCAAAATGGAAACCTTTGAAATTGTCTTAACGAAAAGAATGAATAAACTTTTAATAGCTTTATCAATATGTGCACTCTTACAGATAATTACATATGCTTGTTGGCTTTAAGCGACTTATGTTGCTTAAACCACTCTAATGGCCATGTTGAGTGTAATTTCATCATTAGGATTCATTACAATTAATCCTTGGCCACTGTTGAACGCATTGGGCTCGCAAGTCATAGGCTCTATAGCAATAGATTCTCGTCCCGGGGGAGTATAAATTTGCAAATACCGTTGAATGGCATCTTGCCAAATTTCAATTTTAATATCTTTAGATTTATCGACTAACGTGGTAATATGTCCTTCGGAACTGTCTTTTAGAAGGAAACAATCGTCAAATTGAGTACTTTCGATAGGGGATAACTGGTTAAAGGAATTGTAGGGTTGTGTTTCTCCAGTTGGGATTCCCTTATCGTTGGTAACGGAAAGGTAGGTTGCTCTGAAGGAGATGTCTAAATCGTTTACCTTACTGCCTGTATTAAAGTATGGGTGCCACCCATCTCCCATAGGTATTTGAGTGGGGCTGGTGTTAATAATTTTTGTTCTGATCTTTAATTCATCTGCCTCACTAAAGGAAATCATTTTTACAATTTCATAAGAAAAAGGGAAGCCAGGGTCTGTGTTATTATACTTGTGTGACAAAGAAATGGCGACCTCACTATCTTTCTTGATGATTTTTTTAAGTGAATATTTCGCTCTCGCAATGAGTCCATGTATACTATTACCGTTGCCATCGGAGAGATTCATATTGAGCTGGTATGACTGATTACCAAAACTATATTTTCCTTCCTCAATACGGTTGGGATATGGAGATAAAAAAGCTCCCTTATAACTACTGTAGAAATTGTCTAATAGGTCTTGTTCAGAGGTGTAGCCATCAAATATATTCTTTCCGTTGAATTGAAATGCATTTAGCAAACATCCCATTTCCGGAATAATCTCGATGAAGTTGCCAAGCTTATTTTCAATTTTAATCATTTCCAATCGACCAAAACTCTGCCTTTGAATTTGCATGATTTCTTAACTTGTAGTGAAAAACAGATCTCTGCAATTTAATAATCAACAGAGATTTGAGCAGTAAATTTTACGATTAACTGAAAATAGAATTTCAATTAAGAACATATTTGTAGTTATTGAAGACGAATCAAAGTATGAAGATTGCAATCATCGCACACGATGGAAAAAAGGCCGAAATGGTCGGTTTCCTATTGAAGAACAAGGATTTAATGGAACATGTAGAGTTAGTTTCAACAGGTACCACAGGACGACACGCAGAAGAGGGTGGGCTTAAAGTCCATAAATTTCTTTCTGGACCACTAGGTGGTGATGCTCAAATTGCTGCACTGGCTGCCGAAAAGAAATTAGATCTAGTTGTATTTTTTCGTGACCCTTTAGATAAGCACCCCCATGAGCCTGATGTGCAAATGCTTATGCGAATTTGTGATGTACATAACATCCCGTTAGCTACTAATCTTGCCAGTGCGCAATTGATGTTGTCAGGGATCCGGCACAGGATAAATTCAGAAAATTAATGTAGCTACATTGTTTTTTTTGAATTATTTCCCCAAATTAGTACTTATGTTTTTAGAAAATTTTTCACGAACCGCTTAATTGTTGAAAAAATTACATTAAGTGGTAAAAAATAGATGTTAGTGATAAAAAACAGTTTGAAACCTTAAAATTGAAAACAATACGTCTTTTTTAAGGTTTAGAACACTAGGTTTTCTAGAATACATACTAAAACTAAATGATTGATGAGTAAATACCATAAAATGGTATTTATATAAGATGTTAAAAATCGGGGATAAAAAGAATTCGCGGAATCTAAATAACAACTAACCTAAAACTTAATGCGGTTCTTCCCCGATTCTTGTTAAAAAAGCTGATAGTTACCCTGTCGTCGAAAACCAGAGGTTGATAACGGAGGTAACTTGTTTTCATTAAAATATTTTTTGAAAGCGCTATTAAATAACATTCTTGCTGTACCAGCTATTTCACCAGTGCCCCTCATGCGTTCTCCCCATTCACTATTATTCAAATTGCCTCCATGTATCTCTTTGATGAGGTTGATGACTTTTGCTTTTTTATTAGGGTAATGCTCTTCTAGCCAATTGACAAATAGTTTATCCAGTGACTTGTTTAATCTAATTGTAGTATAGGCAGCAGTGAGTGCACCGGCTTCATTTGCTTGTCGTAATACGTTTGGGATCTCATGGTCTGTAAGTCCAGGAATAACAGGGGAGACAAGCACTCCAGAGGGTATTCCGTTTTTTCGTAGCACTTCTATTGTTTTGAGCCGGTTAGCATGGGTGCTTGTTCTTGGTTCAAGTTTTCTTCTTAACTGTTCATCTAGTGAATTCATGGATACGAAGACATGCACCTTTTGGGTTTGGGCCAGCTCACTGAGTACATCAACGTCTCGTTGTATCAGGGCATTTTTAGTGACAATACCCACAGGGTTTTGATACTTGTTAAATATTTTAAGAATCCCACGTGTAAGTTCCATTTTCTTCTCTAGCGGCTGGTAGCAATCTGTATTTCCGGATAACATAACAGTTTGGGGCTTCCAGCTTTTCTTCAAGAACTCCTTTTCTAGTTTTTGCGCTATAGATTCTTTGTAAACTAGTTTCCTTTCAAAGTCACTTGAGATATTGAATCCCCAATATTCATGCGAATTGCGTGCATAACAGTAGACGCAACCATGTTCACATCCTTGATAAGCATTAATGGAATACTTAAAAGACATATCAGGACTATCGTTTTTACTCAAGGCACTCTTCGGGTTTTCTTTGAAAAGCTGGAGCTCAATTTGCTTTTCGGTTTCTCCGGTTAACGGATCTATTTCGTATTCGGTAAAATGATCGGCAAATGAATTTACTAGCTCTATCTGCGCACCCATTCCTTTTCTCATAACTATTTAAATTAGTTTTATGCTAAAATAAATAGTTTTTCAAAGCTTAAAAACTTGTGAATGAAATGTTTTGACTATTTCTTTAGGTTGGCCCTTAGCTTAATCGCTTTTTCAGGACACTCCGTAACACACAAACCGCAAGCATGACATAGGTCTGGGTCAACGACATAAGCCTTACGTTGATCAAAAAATGTCTTTAATTTTCCGACTAAATTCAACCCTAACTTGTCTTCAGGGGTGATTTCTCGAAGTTCGAATAATTCAAAAGGGCATTTGACTACGCAATCGGTTTTTGCTCCGCATTTATTGAAATCGACAACCGGTGTTACTCTTCCGCCTGTTTCATCGCAATGTTCTTCGGTCACTTTCATAATTGTTTAATACAGAATGTTTTAAGACAGATTTAAATTTAAAGGTTACCATTTTTGGTATATATAAGATGTATTAACTTACCTCAGAGCTTTTTTCTTTCTCATGCATTCAAATCATTCGGGATAAACTGTTTTGACGTTTGACTATTCCATATCGAATGATTCCGATGATGTGGACTATAAAAAGTAAAAGATAGACTTTAGATAAAACGGCGTGAGCGGTGAACACTTCTGTTTGTTGAGTATTTTCATAGTCTGAGGGGTCACCGCTTAAAGCAACAGAAATGTACCCACCAAGCCACATGGTAAGCACCCCTGTTATGCTAAGTCCGATAAGCATATTTCTTAGCACCAAGTGAACCATAGATTTTAGCGCATTGGAAAATTTACTTCCAGAGTCCAAAGGAGCAGGGATCATTTTTCTTTTGCCAAAACTTGAAAACTGTATTATCCGGATAATCGAAAGTGCCGCGACAACAAGACCTGTCATGATGTGTATTCTAAGATTAAAGATCTTTTCTATGTTGTTAGGTGCTTCTTCCATTGACTGTCCAGTTACGATCATTGAGATAATAAGTATCGCACTAATCCAATGCATACTGATCATACCCTTCGGGTACTTTTCTATCGCTGTTTGTGGAGTATTCAATTTTTTATTTTCTAAAGTTTTAAGGTTATGTTTTGATTAATAGGCTACTCGTTGAGTGCTTAAGTGATGAAAATGTCTTGGTTTGCTATTTGCTCAATTTGGCAGATATACCATAAGCGATAACAAAATCATTCTTTTCAATAGGAGGACCGACAGGACCTTCTCCACGTACCGATTGCACTACATTTTCCCAGTAATTTGTCATGATTAATTGTAGTCCAAATGTGTCATTGAGTTTTACTATAGCCTTTGCATCGTAGAACAAACGATGGTTTTCATTTCCATCGAGGTCGTATTGATACCAAAAATTGTTGATTAGCATAAGCTTACCATTAAACAGCTGAGCTTTCAGATTGACAATTGCAGTTAGGTAATTTGTTTCGATTTCGTCCGAGTCATCGTTGTCAAAGTCTTTAAACCTAGAAGCCTTGAACTTCTGATAACTGCGAGAAAACATGACGGCTGGTTCTATGAGCAGTCCCTTTTTTTGAATCAATTGGTATTTAACACCGAGTCCGGGTTGCCAACGAACATCGAGGTTTCTAATAGGATAACTTTCTAAAAAGAAAGCTGCAAAAGGGATTACCTTTTTATTGGCATTGAAGTTTAGGATCGTTCGATCGAGAAGGTTGTTTTCAAAACGTCGCCCTTGAACTTTACCATAGAGGTAATAATCCGAGTGCTCAATGGTCGTAAAACCGTTTCCAAATTTGTAATTAATTCCTATTCTGTTGATTAATATCCATCTGGCAGAATTTCCCTCACTGATATTACCATTAAGGCTTACATCCAATTTAAGTTTTGTGGAGTCCGAATGCTGCGCACATAGCATAAAGCAGCTGATTAGCGCTAAAAAAGATAGTGTTGATCTCATGTGATAGTGTTTAAATAAAAAAGGGACACACAAATAGGTGTCCCTTTATACCAACCAAAACTGATTAATACTTTTTAATCAATGGGATTTGTAGCTGATGTGGTCGATTTTCAGGTTTGTCGAATGGTGTGCCATCGACATGCTTGGCACCCATAAACAGTAGCCCGTTTTTGAAATAAATTAGGTCATAATCCGAAACCACTTGTCCTTCTACAATTTTGAACATGGGGAATGCCTTCTTGAGAATGTCTTGTTTCGCATTCGCTGAGAATGGTGGCATTCCTGGAGGTAATGCTTGATTAAGCAAAGCTGCGGCTTGATCATTTAGTGGTGTCACACCAAATCCTTCATTCAATACATAATCTACTTTCCAAGCTCCATCTGCAATTGGGTGCTTGTCTCCCCAGTTCAAGACTCCTTTGAACTCAAACTCCATGAGCGGAAACTTCCCGTAATTGTCTCCGAAAAGTGTGATGGTACCGATAAATTTATCTCCTTTTAAGTACTTGAAGTTTCTCTTCAAATATGTCGGGGTTATGTTTCCAGAACCGGTGCGGTCTTCTGTTGGGCGAAGCTCTACTGACAGGCTTTCCCATTCGCCAAGCGCATATTCTTTCACTTCATCTAGAGTTTTAGGCTCTTCCAACATGTGCATCGCTTTTTTGCGGTCCTGTCCATAACTCATAGCGTATACGCTTATTAGGCATAATGCAAATAATGCTCTGATCTTCATTGATTAATCGTTTCTTTAGTTAAAACCTTGAAAAATATGTGATTAGAAATGTGGATGTTCGTTAGCTACTTGATCTAATGGAGTAATAGGTTGCTCTACGCTCCAGTGTTCTGCAATCTTATTATCGGCTACTCTAAACCAGTCAAACACCACACGCTCATTTTCTCCAAAATAGTGGGAGTGAGCCATAACCAAATCGCCAGAAGCCAGTAGCATTTTGTTATCGTGGAGCATTTTACCTCCGTTTTTACTTTTAATGTGGTTCTCCAAAACATTTAGGCCTGTGAGTGCACCTTCAGTCTCATGGTGATACACATAATCGGTACTTACCAAACTTGAAATTTGGTCCAACCTTCCTCGATTCAAGACATGGTCTAAAAACCTTTTCACCACAGCCTTATTGGCTGCTCTGGTTTCATCGCTTACTTCAAGTTCACCATTACCATCTCCAGCAGTTGCCTTGTCTACCATTTCAGTTGGTAGAGGCGCCAACGCATCCCAGTGTTCTTGAATCTTACCATTTTCTATCCGCCATGCATCAACGCATAGTAGAGGGTTTTCTCCAAGCGGGTTCGGGGCCGTATAATACCCGTGGTAAGCCATAACGTCACCATCTACCACCCATCTTATTGGTTTATAACCAAACTCAAAGGCTAACATTTCTTTTATATGCTCAATGCCATCTTTTGCCCAAGGGTTGTGTTGTATGAAATCAGTAGCGAAGCTTGCATCAACGGAAACTTCATCCTTTGTGTCCAGGATAGCCGCCATTCCATCCCATACTAGTTGTACATTGTTTTTTTCTTCTTGTGATAGTGCCATATGCTAATAACTCATTTGAATTTATACTCCAAAAGTTGTAACCTTGTATGAAATATTCAAGTAGTCATATTTATATGTTTTAGTCATTTATTTATGACTAAAGTTGAAAATCAATAAGTTATGAGTAAAAAAAATATAAAGAAAATTGAGCACTCAGAATGCCCGGTTACTTTTTGCATGAGCAAAATAGGAGGTAAGTGGAAGCCGATCATTATATACCTGATCCGAAAGGGAGCAAATAGATTTGGCGTATTAGAGAGAGGAGTAGAAGGAATTACCAAACAAATGCTTACTAAGCAACTGCGCGAAATGGAAGCTGATGGTATTCTTGAGCGGAAAATTTATCCGGAGATTCCTCCAAGAGTAGAATATTTTTTTACCCCTTATGGCAAAAGTTTGTTTTCAGTGATTGATGCAATGAGTGAGTGGGGACTTGAGCAAATGGGCAATGTTGCTCTGGAAGCAGCAGAATAGTGACCTTAGCCTAGGAGGCATACAGATTGGTCAGTATATGATGTAGGTTTGAAAGACTAGACAAGTTTTCAAAATTCTTACGAATAAAATATGCATAAAGGAAGCATTCGAAAGGTAGTTGTACCCTTCGAATGCAGTAAAGATGACTTATACTAATCTGACGATCGGAAATCGATCGATATAGATATTTCCTCTCTGATAAACTGGCACTCTGTTCTCTTGATAAATGGATTCTACCGGTGTTCTTTGATGGTGCTTCACCATACTTCTCAGTTGCTCAATACGCTTCTGCGTATTTGGGTGTGAGCGAAGCCAATCGCTCGAAGAGTTGCTAACACTTCTCCAGTTCATCCACCATGGACGACTTATCCTTTCGATTTTATGCAAAGCCGAGGCCAACCCCATAGGGTCATTCGTCAGTTTAGCAGCATCCTCATCGGCAACAAACTCCATGCTTCTGGATAATCCCATTTGAAGTAAGTAGTTAAGTCCCGGAGAGAATACCATAAGTAAAATGGCTGCAAATGAAAAGGTCTCATAGCCCATTAGAAATAAAGGGATACTCAGTAAAAGCAAAAACTTACCCACCGTTGAAAGTGTATTGGTAAGGTTACCGAAACTCAAAGAGATTCCTTTTATGAAAAGGTCATTGTTACTAATGTGACTGATTTCATGGGCAATTACCCCACGAAGCTCTCGCTCGTCAAGTACTGAAACAAGTCCTGAAGAGATACCGATAACAGGCTTTTCTTTACTACCCAGTGCGAATGCATTTGGCACATTATTGCGAATCAAAAATACTTCAGGTGTCTTTTGTATCCCGGCTTTAGAAGCGAGTTCATTTACAATAGCATATAAATCAGGAAAATGATATGAGCTTAATTTTTGTGCCCGTTGCCACTTCAGTATTCTAGTAGGAGCCAAGTTTACGGATGCCAACGATATCAATGCTCCAATCCCTAATACCCAAAGTGTGATTTGCAATCCCACCCATGAAGAACCAATAAGCGCCGCGAGTCCAAAGGCACCGATTAACCAAATATATTTTTGTATGTTATTCCAGTTTCTTTTCATTATTCTAAATTTTCCTACTTTAATTCAAAAAGTGAGCCGAAACCGAAAGCAAGACAAAGTGGCGTTTTTTATTGGTGCGCGACCATCAAAAATGTCATTTTGTCGTGAAAATGATATTGTAGCGTTTACTTTCGAGAATAATAAGCGAGATCGAGAGCAGTTGTCTGTTGATTTCATAGATTGTCAGCAAGAATTCTCAAAAAGGGGTAAAGACACACATTATGAAAAAATTTAAGATCATCTTTTGGGTATCCACGGGGTTATTAACAGCAATGACGTTAATGTCTGCAGGAATGTATTTTTTTAATACTGCTGCGATTCAGGAAGTTTTCATGGCACTTGGCTATCCAACTTACATCGTGATTCCATTAGGTATTGTCAAAATTGCAGGATTAGCGGCCATTTGGTTTGGGAAAGGTAACCCCGTAAGAGAATGGGCATATGCTGGTTTCTTCTTCGATTTTGTTTTGGCATTTGCTGCACATATAGCCGTTGGAGATGGTGAACAAATACCTGCTTTGGTAGCTACGTTACTATTAGCGGTGTCCTATTTTTCGTCCAAAAAAATGGATTAAGTTTCCAGCACAAAATTTCTTGATTAGATCAGATAGTGTTTTGAGAAACAGCATTGTAAAGTTTTGAGTACCGGACTAATTAGGTCAGTTAGTCCGATAACGCTGCGTCAATTTCTTGGAAATATTTGCTAGCTTTGTAGAAAATTAATCTTGTTACTATGAAGCTAAGAAACCTTGTTCAACAATTCAGGATGGTTATTACTGTACTGACAATTTTATTATTTGCCAATAAATCGTTTGCTCAGGACGCTGAGGCAAAAAAGTCAAATTCAAAAAATGCCGTTAAGCTAAACCTCTTCTATTTTGTATTTGACGCAATGGAAGTAAGTTATGATAGAAACTTACCATCCAATTTTGCAGTTGGATTCTCATATTCACAATATTTTACTGACGAGTATTATCACGAGTTTCCCTATCGAAACTTTGTCGTTAACCTTAGATCATATTTTAGTCGACGCCAGCATCAAGGTTTTTACTTGGAGTATGGTTTGGGGGGTATGTCTAGTATTGAAACAGAATCTTTTTATTCTTACAATGAACAAAATCCCTTTTCCTCATATAGAGTGGAACAGAGAGAAGTGTCGTCGGTTGCCTCTAATTTAGTAGTCGGAGGGAAGTTTGTAAGAAAAGGAGGCTTTTTGGGTGAACTAGAGCTTGGAGTGGTTAAACCGCATTCTAAAGAACTTGGAGACTACCCATATCCTAAAGCGGCTATTAGGCTTGGCTACACTTTTTAAATTCATTTTAAAAATACTGTATGAGCGGTATCAGGCGATTCTAACTTGTAAAACCGAACTAAACATATTGACCATTATTACTTTATCAAATACCTGATTTTATGAAATTGATTAATTTTTTATTCAGTTACAAAAAGGCACTGGTACTCCTTATTTTGTTGGTTTTAGGTTTTACATCCTTTGGTCAAGAAGGAAAAACTCAAAACGATTCAAGCTCGAAAAATGTAATCAAACTCAACATCCTTTATACTGTATTTGATGCCATTGAGATCAGTTATGATAGAAATCTGTCTTCCAATTTAACTGTTGGGTTCTCATACTCCCAGTATTTTGAAAAAAAAGAATTTCATGAGTTTCCTTACCGAAATATTGGTGTCAGTTTTCGGTCCTACTTTATGAATAAGAAAGAGCATCAAGGATTCTATCTTGAATACGGGCTGAGCCATTTTACCATGGTTGAGTTGAAGTATGGCTATGTGGAAGAGGAAAATTTAACCAGGTATTATTCGAATGATAACGAGGTTGTTTCGGCTATAGCCTCAAACCTTGTAGCTGGAGGGAAATTTGTAAGAAAGGGAGGGTTTATTGGAGAGGTAGAGTTTGGAGTTACAAAACCTCACTCAGGAGATATTGGAGAATTTACTTATCCGAAAGCAGCTATTCGATTAGGGTATACTTTTTAAGACTAAGAAGGGGATTCCCAAAATGGTTATTTATATCATTTTGGGTTCTATGAGAATCTAGGTATGTTGAATCCTCTAGTTCTATAAATACTTACGTCTACTTAAAAATCAACCAATCTTGTCTGATGGCCAAAGTATCGTTATCAGTAAGATCTTTGAAAACTTGTTCGTTTAGCTCGTTGCTCGTTACCACAAACCGTTTAGTTTCGGAGTTATTATCGATTTCATCTTGCCTAATTACGGAAGTATTTCTTTTGGGATTAAATATCAGGTATGCTAGTCTTGGCATTCTAAGCTCCGAACCTTCTAATTTACCATAGATTTCTGCTCTATAATTAACTACCTCTATAGGAGTGGCTAATGTCAACCCCCCCAATCTTTTCTAAAACGTCATCTTCTTGATATAATGGGGAGTATTCTGTTATTCTGGGGCAAGGAGTACTGACATCTACCTTAGCACGAATAGAGGTGTCAAGCTCGATAAACCTTATTAACCCATCATTTCCCTCATGGTAATCAAAATCAAATGATAAGTTATTAATTCGGATTAATGGTAGATTGTTGGTTCGGATTGTTGAGTTATTTCCGGTGATTTCAACTTTTGTAGTGGTATCTACTAGGTACGAGATGAGATTAACTGGATAACCATGAAGACCACTATAATGATAATTATCAGTATTCGTAAGCTCCGATTCGTAAGAATCCATGAACTTATCAAACTCTTCTCTAATTGCATTCATGATCTCTTGATCTTGGATCACCCCTGATTTAGTATATGCTATTATATCACCTTCTTGTAAACGTGAGAATGTAAAGCTCAGTATTTCCTCAGGATCTTCGTCCGATGAGCAACTGCTTGAAATCAATAGTAAGACAGCTAAGAAGTAAATATTTTTAATAAGGTTCATAGTAGGTCTGGTTAGCTAGTATCGTAACTGCGAAATTAATACATATTCAGCTACTTTCTTATTCCTTTTTCCGCCAATAACTCGCCAAAATCGAACCTGTAGTATTCATCAATGGCCCAAAAATGCTAGAAGCAAGTCCAATGGTGGCCAGTTTTCCCATTTGAAGGGCAATACCAGAAGCCATCCCACTGTTTTGCATACCCACTTCTAGAGCAATAGTGCGACAGGATTTTTTATCCAATTTAAGCGCTTTACAGAGTAGGTAACCCAGTGTATAACCAAGTACGTTATGTAACAAACAAGCCAATACCAACAACATACCGATTTCCACTAAATGATCCCTTCCTGATGCAGTAATAATCCCGATAATGATCACAATTCCAACCATAGAAACCGTAGATAGCCCTTTATTTAATTGATCTTTTGTAGGAGATAATAATTTGAAGAGAATCCCCAAAACTACAGGTAGTATAAAAAACCATGCTGCACCTGTCAAGAACACGCTAAGATACGCTTGTCCTGTAAGCAGCGCCTTAATGCCGATGACTAGGAGATATGAAAACAGTTGAACCATTGATTTACTGCCCGTCCACCGTTTTCCAAAAGCAAACTGATTGAATACCAGACCAGCAATAATGGGCAGAATGACGATATCAAAAATTCCAATCATCATCTTAATAAAGTCAATAGGTACATACTGACCAGCAAGAAGTTGCATGATAAAAGGAGTCATAAGCGGAGCAAGAAGCGTGGCAAAAGCAGTTAACGTAACGCTCAGCGCCACATTAGCCTTGGCTAGGTAACTCATTACGTTAGAGGCCAATCCACTTGGGCTAGCACCTACTAAAATGATTCCAGCTGCAATCTCATTTGAAAAGCCGAATAGTGACGTAAGCACCAAAGCTATAATGGGCATCATGGAGAACTGACAAATGATGCCAATACATACAGCTTTAGGGTTTTTAACCACTCCAGCAAAATCACTTAAGCTCATTTGCGAACCCATGCCAAACATAATGATCTGTAGAAGAGGTATGATAAGCGCCTTAGTATTGAAATTCCCTATTGATATAAAAATATCAGGAAAACTTATCGACAGTATGACCACTAGGATTAAGGATAAGGTAAAGGCGAGTGACTTTAAGAGCATGTTGGTAATTAGGTTTGACTGCAAATTGAACAAATAAACTTTTATAATGCGGTAAATCATATCAAGAAAAGTGATTTGCGCGAATCACTTCAAACATCCTCATGGTCTTTGGTTTATACAGATTAAATGATAATTTAGGGCGATATGCGAAGTCTCCTTATCTATCTCATTACTACGTTCATAGGTATTGGTTCCTTAGCACAGGAAAGCAGCCTATCTATCTCCATGAAACTTGACATTGGAGAAGCTGTTAGTGATGTCTCCACTTCCGAAGATGGTACTAAATGGTTGATCACCACATTAGGACGGTTGATCGTATGGGATACCGAATCGAAGACCATGAAGTGGTCCATTGAAAGGAAAGCTGGTGATGGTTACCCGCTTCAGGCTGCCATGAACAACAGTTTCGCATATCTACTCAGTAACTCTGGCCACAACCTAATTCAAATAGATGTTAATAACGGCGATATACTGAATGAAATTGAACTAAAGGGAAAAACCGGTCATTACTACCGAACACAGGTTTCCGCTATAAATCGTGTTCCTGGAACAGACCATTCATTTTTGCTGACAGGAAACACCAATGACTTACAGTCAGGTACATTTAACCTCGATGATGACAAATTTGTATTGAAACAGGTTTCAGGTAAAGGACAGGGGATGTTACGCTTTTCCCCAAATGGTAAGTTCTTAGTGGAGACGTTGTATGATAACGTATTATATGGATTTACCAGGGCCAGAGATTTTGATCAGGTACAAACACTGCTTCGACCGCGGTGGAAACCAGTGAAGGGCACTACTTACGGATACATTCCTTCTGAGGACGGAAGAAATTTGTATCAGGCTTATTTCTACCGTTCAGTCAATTATAAAAAAGAGTATTTGATTCAAAATACGTATACGATTACCAAAAAAGTAATCTCCAGCCTTCAAGTTGACGACCAACCTTTTCTTTTTTCCCTCGCCGGGGAAGGAGACAAATTATTATTTACCACAGTTAATAATAGTAATGATTTTGATCTTCAGCAGTGGTATTTACTGGACATTGCCACTTGGACCTTACAAGACATAACCATTCCCTTCAGTAACCCAGGAGCCATCATCTATGATGCCGCTAGTGCTTATACGTTTATACCGGATCTAAAAGGAGCTGTATGGGTTTTATCTCCTTCAGAAACGTCTAACCCAATAGCTACTTATCAGCTCGATGGGACAAAAAGTGAAGTGTCCTTTGCAGAGATAGACGAAAAAATGGAGGCCGGTAAAGATGAAGATGCCATCGCCAAAATCAATAGTGATGCGAAGAGCGCTTCTGAAGACCCCAATTATTATAGCGAGATGGCTTTCAAACTATCTAATGAAGGACGGTTTGGTGCTGCCTATACTGCGTTTAAAAGACTGTATGATGCTTATCCAAATGATCAGTTTGCTAATACGTTTATGGCGTGGTTTTCTATTTTGAACGGCTCTCTGGAGGAGGTGGAGCCCTTACTTCAAAAGGCAGTGGAACTGAAGCCATTTGATCCCTTTGTTCATCAGATTTATGGGTACTACCATTTATTAAGTGGAAATCGGTCAAAAGCAGAAGAAGAAATTAAGAAGGTGATTTCATACGCTGTGAAAAACGATGGGTTAAGTGAGAAAAATACAGATTTCGGGCTTCTAAATCGAGCGGGCTATGAGCAAGATTTTTCGAGTTTTGACCAATGGTCTCAGAGTATTGTTATTCCTGATTTGGAAAGGCGAGAGCGAATTTTCAAAAGTTTTCAAGCAGCTCAGCAATTGCAATCTCCACGCGAACGATATGCGCAAATGATGGAGGTTATCAGGCAAGAAAAATCACTAAAGGTTCCTCGTGTACCGGTACTTGGGGCTGCTATGTCAGAAGCAGTCGCATCGGGAAGGAAAACAGGAAAGGTTAAAGAAGCAATGAAACTGGGCAGTGAATCTGTGGAATTATTAACTCCATTTGGTGATATGGCACTGCTCATAGGTGCAAACACGAATGCAGGTCATGCGTATAATCAAGGCTTTGAATTTGACAAGGCGGAGCAGTACTACGAAGAGTCTTTGAGACTAATGGACTTGTACCAAGGACAATTTGAGATGTTTCGAGGTGGTGTGCTGAATGGATTAGGAGGAGTCTATGATAATCAAGGGGAGCAGAATAGAGCGTTGATCTATTACGAAAAAGCGCTTGAGGCGGCTAAGGCATTAGGTAATGCGGAAGACAAGGCGATTGCACTGGGTAATATAGCGACTGTGTATATTTCTCAAGGCAAAGACGTTGGTAGAGCTATTCAGATGTTGGAGCAAGGAAATAACATTTATGTGTCTTCGGGTGATAAAGTAGCCTTGGCCAATAACTTCAACAACATAGGTTACGGACTAATGCTTCTCAACAAACCAATGGAGGCGATAGAGGAATTTCGAAAAGCAGAGTCTTTATATGCTCAATTAGGTATGGCAAGTGGTTTAGCATTAGTAAACAATACCATCGGTAAGTTACTCATCAGTTACGATAGAAAGATTGAAGCCATCTCAGCGTATCGCAAGGCGTTGAAATATGTAAATGAAATAGAAGATCCAGAAGTAGCCAAGTCTATTTATGCCAATTTAGCAGGGGCTTTGTTGGGGCAAGAAAGATATGCAGAGGCAGCTAATTATGCAGAAAAGGCTATTCACATCAATGAAAAACTACTCACCAAGGCCTCGCCACAATCTGCGAGAGGGATTCGCTCACGAACGAACAATTACTACCGGATTTTGAGTTTGGCTGAGCATCGCAGTGGTAATTACATTCAAGCATTTGAAGCGCACGAACGAAACCGATCACGTGAACTACTGCGGAAGATAGGAGCCTCAGAGTTGGTTTCGACCTCACAACTTCAACATATTCTTTCTGATGACCAAGTGGCGATCGATTTTAACGTGGTGCATATGCACTGGGAAATACATTCTCACCTTTTCCCCATTGTCATATCAAATAAGAAAGTGGTAGGAAAGGAATATGCTGATAGTACACTTATTAACTCGCTTCTGCAGGAAGGAGAAGAACAGTTTGTTGTCTTTATGGGACAGCGATCGGCTTTACAAAAAATTAGAGAATATATCTCTGAGAAGGGGATTCCTCAAAATGTCGCACAAAGTTTGGTTAGAGATGCGAATTTGGAAAAGGCAATTGAGTTTTACAGACACCTGATCAAAGAACCTAATGCAAGAAATGAAGTCTTGCGAAAGAGTTATGCACGCGTACTTTATGATTTATTGATTACTCCAATAAAGAAGGAGATTAGTGGGAAAAAGGAACTCATTATTATGCCCGATGGTCCATTGGCATTTTTGCCATTTGAAACGCTGATGGACGAACAAGGAACGTACTTAGCGGAGCTATACAAGATTCGTTATGTTCAATCTGCTGCGGTTCTAACGGCATTACAACAAAGAAAGTATTCGGATCAACGAAAACCACTGTTAGCCTTTGGCGGGCCTGTTTTCGAGGAACTCGATCCAAACGAAGGCGGTATTGACACTAATACAAGAGGTATTGACTTCAACCAGTTGCAGCAAAGCTATTATAAGGCTGAGGAGCGTGGTGGTTCTATGCGTCCCACCTATATCCAAATGGGTTTTACTAAGATGACGCCGCTACCAGGGACCATTTACGAAACGAACCAGATTAAGAACATTGTTGTAGGAAGTGAACTCTACCAAAATGATGCAGCCAACGAAAATAAACTAAAGTCGATGGCGAGTGCCAATCAATTGGCCAACTACAAAGTTTTACACTTTGCAACTCATGGTTGGGCCTACAGTGAAATTCCAGAATTATCAACAATTGTATTAGGACAATATAGGACTCAAAGGGGAAAGGAAGATGGGTTCTTACGGGTTCCGGAGATCGAAAAATTGAACATTAAAGCGGATTTTGTGAATTTGTCAGCTTGCGAAACAGCACTTGGACGGCTCTATTCTAGTGAAGGAGTGGTTGGTTTAACACAAGCTTTTTTAGTAGCTGGCGCAAATAGTATTTCTGTAACACAGTGGACCGTGTCAGATGAGGGGACGGCCGTCTTTATGACCGAGATGTACAGAAAGGTTTTCCAGCAGAGACAAAGCTACCTCAATGCGTTTGCCGCTACTAAAATTGAATTTATCAAAGGTAAGTACGGAGAACAGTTTCAACACCCCAACTATTGGGGACCATTTGTTTATTATGGCCATTAATAGCATATCATGATACCAAGACTAACTACCACCTGTTTGTTTCTGCTAATAGCCCTTTTGGGCTCTGCTCAGCAAAAGAGCCTTTACACCCATGCCATTAGTCCTAAGGGGAATCTCATCGCCATTTCGAAAGATAAACTCGTCTATGTCTATGCGCTCACAGCAGATGAGCAAAAGTTCAATGTTGCCATGGGCGAAGATGTAGCTGGCTCGGGCTTTTCGGAAGACGAAAAGACGTTTTTCGTGATGGATTACAACTACGTTTTTCGAGCTTTTGACTTATCCAATGATGGAGAGGAACTATGGAGTAGTGATATTTTGGAGTTTATCGATCGGCCAGCAGAAAGAAAGCTGGTGAGGATAGTGGTTTCCCAAAGTGATGATTACCTATTGGCGCAACACTTGACACAGTCGGTTATATTGGATCGTTACACTGGCGAGTTAGTAGGATATGCCGATCAAGATATTTCACTCTATTCAGAAAATGATCGTATTCCGATCAGTGTTTGGCCAAGTGGTCCAAACTCATTTGAAATTATGAATCAAGGCAGTCGTGACTACTATCGTGCGGAGTTGGAGATAGAAGGCTATGGTTCGGTACAGACGAGCAAGGAATATGGTAATACTGAAGCACCATATCCAGTCTTAGCGCATTACCCCGGTAAATCATTGATTTATAAGCAAGATGATAAGGATAAAACAGAGGTAAAACTTAATGGTAAGAGCTTTCGCAGTGGAAAAGGAGATCGCGTAGATTTTCCAGATGGTGTTTTCTCTCCGGATGGAAATTATTTTGCTACGGGAAAGTTTACCGAAAAAAGTGCCGTTTATGAATATGCTACGGGTAAGAAAATCATACAACTCGGGGTCAAAGAAGTACCTTATTTCGTGAATCAAAACTATGTAGTCTTTAACGTCTACAAGGCTGGCTATGC
>CAYMST010000041.1:0-3822 GCA_964393115.1 uncultured Roseivirgaceae bacterium
TATATAACTATGTTAAACTTAATTCTTCTTGAAGGAATGGCACTTGCCATAATGGGTGCAGGTATCGGTGCTGGCCTTGTTGCGATTGGCGCAGGTTTAGGTATCGGTAGAATTGGTGGTTCTGCAATGGATGCTATCGGAAGACAGCCAGAAGCAGCTAGCAAAGTTCAAACTGCAATGATTATCGCATCTGCCCTTATAGAAGGTGTTGCATTATTCGGTGTAGTTGTCTGTCTACTGATTGCTCTCGGATAAAAACTTTTAAGCCCTTAGTCGCGATTGGCGGCAAGGGCTTTTTTCATTACTGCTGCTAGAAGAAATATTGTGATGTTTTGACTAGTGGCTTACTCATTTAGAGACGGAATATATTTGATATAAAATAAGATATGGATTTAGTTACCCCCGGGTTAGGCTTATTTTTCTGGTCAGGCGTTACCTTTTTAATTGTACTGGCGTTTCTTTCGGTATTCGTTTGGAGACCGATTATGAGTGCTCTTCGCGTTAGAGAAGACTTTATTAACGATTCGTTGCAGTCAGCTGAAAAGGCGAAGACGGAAATGGAAAAGCTACAAGCTGACAATAGCAAGCTATTGCAGGAAGCGAGACTAGAAAGAGATAAGATTCTAAAAGAGGCTACTGAGGTAGCGAATAAAATCAAGGAAGATGCAAAAGAAGAAACTGCTAAGATCTCTGATAAGATGCTAGCTGATGCTAAAGCTTCCATTGAATCTGAAAAACAAGCGGCTCTTGGTGAAGTAAAAGTTTTGGTAGCTTCTCTTTCTATTGAAATTGCCGAGAAGGTGCTTAAAAAGAATCTGTCGTCAGATGCTGATCAAAAGCAGTTGGTAGATGGATTGATTCAAGACATCAAGGTAAACTAAGCTTATGTCCGTATCACCTATTGCATATAGATATGCCAAGCCGTTATTGGAATTGGCCAATGAAAAAGGGGTAGTAGAAGCGGTTAAGGCAGATCTTACTTCATTTCTTGCCATATGCAAGGAATCTAGAGATTTTGCTTTGATGCTGAAGAACCCGATTATCCCGCATTTGAAAAAGCTTTCGATATTAAAAAGTGTTTTTGCTGAAAAGTTCAATGAGCTGACTTTATCGGTTTTTGACATCATTGCTAAGAAAAATCGTGAGGCTTTACTTCAAGATATCGCAAACGCTTTCATCATTCTTTACAACCAATCTTCAGGAATTCAAGGTGCTTTGGTTAAAACTACCTTCCCAATTGGTGATGATCTAAAATCACAGTTCTCGGAAATAGTCGAGAAGGTGACGGGTAAAAAAGCACAAATGAGTTACGAAATTGATCCCGAATTAATCGGGGGATTTGTTTTGAAGATCGGTGATCAACAGATTGATGACAGTGTGTCATCAAAACTTAAGGAATTAAAGAAAACATTAGTTTAAAAATATTAAAGCTTAAAAGAAATGGCAGAAATCAGACCTGATGAGGTTTCAGCGATATTAAGAGAGCAACTCTCAAATTTTAGAACAGAATCAGAATTAGAAGAAGTAGGTACGGTATTACAAATAGGTGATGGTGTTGCCCGTATTTATGGTCTTACTCAAGCGCAGGCTGGTGAGCTCTTAGAATTTGAGTCTGGATTATCTGGTATGGTACTTAACCTCGAAGAGGATAATGTAGGTGCGGTACTTTTTGGTGACTCTAAAGAAGTAAAAGAAGGAGATACTGTTAAGAGAACGAAGAAAATTGCTTCCATTAAGGTTGGGGAAAGCATGAGCGGTCGTGTAGTGGATACGCTTGGTAACCCAATTGACGGAAAAGGTGATTTGACTGGTGATCTTTATGACATGCCTATCGAACGAAAAGCACCAGGTGTAATCTATCGTCAGCCAGTAAATGAACCGTTACAAACAGGTATCAAAGCGATTGACTCTATGATTCCAATTGGTAGAGGTCAAAGAGAGCTTATTATTGGTGATAGACAAACTGGTAAGACCGCTGTTGCCATTGATACCATTATAAATCAAAAAGAATTTTACGATAGAGGTGAGCCCGTCTACTGTATTTATGTAGCCGTTGGACAGAAAGCTTCTACCGTAGCCGGTATTGTTGCGTCTTTAGAAAAAGGTGGAGCGATGCCTTATACAACAATTGTTGCCGCAAATGCGTCAGATCCTGCTCCAATGCAATTCTTTGCACCATTTGCAGGTGCTGCAATAGGGGAGTACTTCCGAGATACGGGACGTCCGGCTTTGGTGGTTTATGATGACCTTTCTAAGCAGGCGGTATCATATCGAGAAGTTTCTCTTTTACTTAGAAGACCTCCGGGGCGTGAAGCATATCCAGGAGATGTCTTCTACCTTCACTCCAGATTATTGGAGAGAGCTGCGAAAATCAATGACTCTGATGAGATCGCTTCTCAAATGAACGATCTTCCGGAATCTTTGAAGTCTCAAGTAAAAGGTGGTGGATCACTTACGGCACTTCCAATTATTGAGACACAGGCAGGTGATGTATCGGCTTATATTCCTACGAACGTAATTTCAATTACAGATGGACAGATATTCTTGGAAACGAACTTGTTTAACTCTGGTATTCGTCCTGCGATCAACGTGGGTATCTCGGTATCTCGTGTTGGAGGATCAGCGCAGATCAAGTCCATGAAAAAGGTTTCAGGTACGTTGAAGTTAGATCAAGCCCAATTCCGTGAGCTAGAGGCCTTTGCTAAATTTGGTTCTGACCTAGATGCCGCTACAAAGCTCGTCATCGATAGAGGTAGAAGAAACCAAGAAATATTGAAGCAAGCGCAGTATGCACCAGTACCGGTGGAACTGCAGGTTGCGATCATTTATGCTTCAACTAAGGGTTTCCTTGACAAAGTACCAGTGGATAAGGTAAAAGAGTTTGAAAACGAATTCTCACAAGCCATGGTAACTAGTCATCAAGGTGCACTTGATGCTTTGAAAGCAGGTAAACTATCCGAGGAGGCTACTTCAGCCGTAGCGGAATGCGCTAAGGATGTAGCTTCAAAGTTCGTAAACTAAATTTTGACCTAAAAAAATAGAAATGCCGAGCTTAAAGGAGGTAAAAAGCCGAATTTCTTCAGTTAAGAATACGCAGCAGATAACCAAAGCCATGAAAATGGTTGCTGCTGCTAAGCTTCGAAAGGCACAGGATAGAATCCTTCAGCTACGTCCGTTTGCGGAAAAGTTGAATGGTATTCTCGGTAGTCTATCGAATTCAGTGGAAATAGAGAGCCCTTATTTAGAGTCAAGAGAAGGAGAGAGAACACTTCTTATCGTAATATCTTCGGATAGAGGATTATGTGGGGCTTTCAATTCTAATGTTTTGAAGACGGCCACCAGACATATCGAAGAAAATTACAAGTATGTAAATGGCAGAAGAAATCTGTTTATTCTTCCAATCGGAAGAAAGGCTTATGACTACTTTAAGAAAAATGGGTTTCAGGTAAACCATAAGCATTATGAACTTTTTCAAGATTTGACATTTGAGAAAGTAAGACATGTTGCCGAAGAAGTTATGTATGGTTTTGAAATTGGCGATTATGATAAGGTAGAACTTATCTATAACGAGTTCAAAAACGTAGCTACGCAAGTATTGAAAGTAGATAATTATCTACCGGTAACTGCTGAGCAAGATGATAATGCTTCTGATTCTGGACCAGATTATATCTATGAGCCTTCAAAGGAAGAAATTGTAACGGAGTTGATTCCTAAATCATTAAAGTTACAACTCTACAAAGCACTTTTGGAAAGTAATGCGTCAGAGCAAGGTGCAAGAATGACGGCAATGGATAAAGCATCTGATAACGCGAGTGAGTTATG
>CAYMST010000041.1:3832-13402 GCA_964393115.1 uncultured Roseivirgaceae bacterium
AGAGTTGAAATTGACTTATAACAGAACTCGTCAGGCAGCAATTACCAAGGAGATTTTAGAAATCGTTGGTGGTGCAGAAGCACTTAAAGGTTAACTACAGACTAGCCAAACCGCAATAGCTATGGCGGTTTTAAAATTCTTATATGCATACATCAGGATCCTGTCATTAGATATAGTGGCAGGATCTGTTGTTATGAGCTCAGTCGTTTCCCGAGTTATGGGACAAAACACGACTTTTAGCTCACTCTTTCTATTGGCAAGCAGCGTTTGGTTAATATATACGACCGATCACTTGATTGACGCACACAAAATAAAGGCCACTGCTTCCACTGGCAGACACAGGTTTCATCAAAAAAACTTCAAGATTATGTGTGTGCTAGCATGTATTGTCTTTTGTGCAAGTGTATATGAGCTGCAGTTTATAGACTTCAGAGTACTCATAGGTGGTATAGGCATTGGGATTTTAGTAGTTGCATATCTAGTTAGCGTTTTGGCGTTTAATGTGTGGAATAAAGAATTGATCATATCAGTGCTTTATACTAGCGGTGTTTTTTTGTATCCTTTAGCCATGTCAAATTGGAATTTTAACGCGGACGTGTTGATTGCTTTTATCCAGTTGGCTGGTTTGGCCTTTGCTAATCTCATCATGATCTCTATTTTCGATGCCGATACGGATAAAACTGATAATCAGAATTCCATAGTTTTGACCAAAGGCATGTGTTGGGCATCTAGAGCTTTCTCTACCATCACTCTCTTTAATGCGGCGACATCAGTTTTTGTGATTATTTCCTTTCATGACGACCAAAAGATGTTGCTCATTACATCAGGTGCCTTAGTTCTTAATCTGCTGTTAAGTATTATTTTCTCTATGAGGTCAAATTTTCAAAACGGTGAACTTTTTGGATTTGCAGGAGATGCCATATTTTATTTACCAGCACTGCTTTTATGCATTTAATTTTTCAATGCTCATTTCTTGTACACTGTTGTAGCATGCCCATCCGCGGTGTAATGTTTAAGTAACGTGAAAGGGAACGGATTCGATAACGTAGCTCCCTATTATGATTTGCTAGCTAAAATTGTATTTGGCAGTGCCATCATTAAAGCTCAAACCCACTTTTTAGGCCATATTGAGAAGAACCAAAAGGTCTTGATAGCAGGAGGAGGCACAGGTAAGATACTTGAATACATCGGGGACGAAGAAACAAGAGCACAAGTAGATTTCGTAGAGCTATCTGAGGTGATGCTCAGCAAGGCACGAAAGCGAAATATCAAGTCACATGTATCGTTTTATCAGGAGAATATTAATTCGTTTCGGTCCGATGGATTATACGATATAATTATTTGTCCATTCATCTTGGATGTCTTTGAAACAGAAGATCTCAGGGATGTAGTAAATCACTTACGTTCTTTATTAAGACCAGCTGGTAAGCTTTTATTTACTGACTTCTGTTTAACCAAGGGGCCTACGCGTATTCTCAACATGCTCATCCCTTTTATGTATCTTTTCTTTAGGTTAGTTGGGGCTTTGGATAACGCTAGACTTCCTGATTTCGATGGTGTCTTCAATGGTTTAGGTTTTCATGATATAGCGGAAAAGCATTTTTTTGGACAACTGATAGTAAGCAGAGTTTATAAGATGAAGTCTATGGATTAACGAGAGACCGTTCAATGAGTTTATCATAAAAAGTTTTGTTATCAGCTTGATTATCGAAAACTTTTACGGCTATCATATCTTGAAGTTTCTAATTATTCTGCGAGCCTTAATCTACTTACACAATTACAATTAAGATCGAAATCCAATTTTTGTTTCAATTTGATGCTATGGTATAGTATTATTGTACCGACCATTTCTAATTATTCCATTAGCTGCATGAAATTTAATTGCGAATATGTCTGATTCTAAGCTGGCTTATCAAAGGTGGGAAGAAGATTATAGATCTGAATTAGTCAAGAAAAACTACATCATTGGATTGGTGGCTGCTATCTTGATTCCACTTACCGCATTTTTAGATCTTGAAGACACCAGACCCGATACGGAAATGCTTTTTCTAATGTCGAGATCTATACCGGCTTTGATAATTGTGCTTACGCTGATAGTGCATAAGTTCGCCAAATTTAATGCAACAGCTATCTTTTACATTGTGTACCTGACGGTATGCACCGGATCTGTAATAAGAACTGAAGACGATACATATACTAACTATGTGTTTTATCATGTGGCCATTTTCGTGGTTTCCGGCTTATTGAGTAACATAAAAGTTCTGCATACCATCATTGTCGGAGTTATCATTAGCATCATTCATATCGTATCTTTCTTTGCGTATTACTACCCTGAAATTGAAGTGTCATCAGGAGGGTTACTCATTTTTGTAGGGCTGAATGTCATGTTTGTATTCGCTAATAAGATTCGGTTTGACATTACTAGAAAAAACTTTGTTATCTCCAGGGAACTGGAAGAACAGAATATTCAAATTAACAAACAAAAAGAAACCCTAGAAGGTCTCTACGCGGAGCTATCAGAAAAAAACAAGTCTATTACGGATAGTATTAATTATGCTCAGCGCATTCAAAACGCTAAACTTCCAACAACCCATCAAATTTCTGGAGCTTTCCCAAAGCATTTTATTCTTTTCAAACCACGAGACATCGTAAGCGGAGACTTTTATTGGCATAAAACGATAGGACACGACCATTTTATCGCTGTAGCTGATTGTACAGGGCATGGTGTACCTGGTGCATTCATGAGTGTGATCGGAGATACCCTGTTGACACAGATTATTGAATTCGAAAGACTACAAGAGCCAGGAGAGATTCTTTCACGATTACATTTACTTTTAAGCAACTCCCTTCAGACCAATGTAGAAAGTAAAGTGGACGATGGAATGGATATTGCGCTTTGTATTTACAACGATAAGCTCAAATCAGTAAGGTATGCTGGAGCCAAAAACCCCCTTCTACTTTGCAACGGACAAGTAAATTTGATCAAGGGAGATAAATTTTCCATTGGAGGCGGCTTTAGGAATAATGAAAGAGAGCTGAAGTTCACTTCGCATGAGTTCCCAGTAGATGATCCTACAATGCTGTTTTTGTTTTCTGATGGTTTTCAAGACCAATTTGGGGGTACGAAATCTCAAAAGTTTAGTAGAAAAAGATTTTATGCGCTGTTAGAAGAAATTGTAGATCTACCCTGTGAAGAGCAACGAGCTATTTTGGATGAAAGGTTTGAGAACTGGAGAGGAACCACTGATGATCAAATAGATGATGTTTTGGTCATGGGAATTCGAATAGAGTGATTTCTGTCTCTCCGGCCAAAAGTATTGCCACAGTTACAACTTTTATAGTGCATCAGAAATTCGAAATAATGCGCTATTTATAGCTTTCCTCATGCTTTCGGTCGAATTCAAAATACCTTGCCTTTAAAAATCAGTTATATTGAATAAGAATTTATCTCAAAGATTGACTGACGATAGACATCTCCCAATAAGAGTTTGTGTTCGTTCGTTACGTACAATAATCTGAAACATTATAATACAATCATTACCGTACTATGAGGTATCTAGTAACCACCGTCGTTTTATGTCTTTCCATAATTGCTCATGCTCAAACTGACAATGAGCAGTACGAAATAGTAATGGACTATTCTGATTATCAGAGAAGTCTTAGCTTACAGTCTTCTAGTCAGGTGCTTATAGATAATAAAAAATACAAAGAAGCCTTGTCTTTGATTACAGAGGCTATCAACCTGAATAACGGAAATGCAGACTTCTACCTTATAAGAGCACTTGCCTATTCTGGATTGAAAAGCTTTAAACTGGCCATGAGTGATGTACATAAGGCTATTTCATTGGCACCAAACCAGAGTGATATGTATCTTTTGGCGGCTAATGTCTTATACAAAATGGGACAATACAATGACGCTGTAGCGGCCTACGGTCATGCCATTGAAAATAATGATCAAAGTGAAGTAAAAGTTAATCTTGCTAATGTCTACTTTAATAGGGGGAGTTGTCATTTAGCGCTTGAAA
Organism: uncultured Roseivirgaceae bacterium; assembly: GCA_964393115.1. Classification (GTDB taxonomy): domain Bacteria; phylum Bacteroidota; class Bacteroidia; order Cytophagales; family Cyclobacteriaceae; genus CAYMST01. The sequence continues at coordinate 7,858 of CAYMST010000041.1, forward strand.
AGTATCATGATGCGAATAGTGATTATGAAGTGGCGCTTGAGCTGAATCCCTCATTTATTGGTGCTTATCATAATAGAGGCGTTGCTTTGAAAAAGCTTGAAAAGATTGATCAGGCCTGTGAAAGTTTTGTGACCGCAAAAAATATGGGATCACATCTATCAGATAAGTATATTGAAAAATATTGTTCTAAATAGGCCATCTGCCTCAAGTAAATAGCGCCAAACCTGAACACCACACTTCATAACATTCATTTGAACTAAACATCCGTTTTGTTAGATTCATCTAATGTCTTGCGATTATAGTTATGTGTTAACCCATCTATAAATCATGTCGCTTTGGACTTCTTTCTGCCTTTCGCATTTAGGCTAGTTGAGTAATAGTTTTGAAAAGCCCTTTGAAATCTAGCACAATCTGATCCTATCATAATGACCTTGTGGACTTATACGCATTGGTTGTATTTCTATATCTGCCCTTTTGAAATCAGTTAACCCTAACGAATTTCGAGTTAATCTAGACCTACAAATTTCAAGTCATACCATTTAGGCTATATAAAGGCGTGTTAGTTTACGTCAGTGTTTTTTTCTTATTCAAGGCAAAAAATGCAGACCTAGAGCAGCGCTAGGGTAAGGCTTTTTAACGAAGAAGAAGGAAAAAACAGTAGCAAAATATACGCCGTTATCTAGTTTAAATGGTATCTGTTGATATTTATGCAAAACGAATCCCAATGGTACCGATAAGAAGCGCGATAAAGATTACTTTTGTTGGCTTTAGATCGCAGCGGTGACGAAGATACCGGAACAGGATTACAATTCTTTTGAAGATATTGCCATAATGTGCCGTAATTTTTGAAATTTGCTGCCTCGTTAGTTTAGGTTGATTATGAGGGTTTTAAAATTTGGAGGATCATCTGTAGGATCCGCCGATAGTATTAGACAAGTTTCATCGATACTTAAATCGTATCAGGAAGCTGGAAATGACTTTTGTGTGGTTGTTTCTGCTATGAAAGGGATTACGGATAATTTGGTTGCTTTGGGGCATAAGGCCTATGCGGCAGACGAAACCTACACCACGGATCTAACGACCTTAAAAGAACATCATTTGGATACGATAGCTTCGCTCAAAATCCCTAAAGAAGGAATAGGTGGTCGTATCGATAGTATTTTCAAAGACCTAGAAGATATCTTACACGGCGTGTATTTATTGCATGAGCTATCCAAAAGGTCAAAAGATGCTATACTCAGCTTTGGCGAGCGACTATCTGCCAATATTATTTCGGCGTATTTAAATGAAAACGGCTTCGACTCTGAATTTTTGGATGCACGAAAGCTTATTAGAACAGATAGCCGGTTTGGAAATGCTAGCGTTGATTTTAGCACCACTAACGCCAATATCGTTGATTATTTTAATAAGACTCAAAAGCTTCAAATAATCACGGGCTTTATTGCTTCCAACGAGAATAACGTAACCACTACTCTCGGAAGAGGTGGTTCCGATTATACCGCATCTGTATTTGGAGCGGCACTTGATGTTGAAGAAATTGATATTTGGACCGATGTAAATGGGGTGATGACAGCGGATCCGCGTAAGGTTAAAGACGCATATTCCATGTCCGCGATTTCATATGTTGAGGCCATGGAGATGTCTCATTTTGGTGCCAAAGTTATTTACCCACCAACTTTACAGCCAGCTATAGACAAGGCGATTCCTTTACGTATAAAGAATACGTTTAACCCAAGTTTTGAAGGTACAGAAATAAATAAAGAAGGCGCTCCCGGAAGATATCCTGTTAAGGGGATCTCTTCTATTGAAAGTTTGACTCTGATTAACGTTAGCGGAAGTGGTTTAGCCGGTGTTCCGGGTATTGCTTCGAGGCTTTTCGGGTCTTTGGCGCAAAATGAAATCAGCATTGTCCTGATTACCCAGGCCTCGTCAGAGCATTCTATCACTTTTGCAGTTGATCCTGTAGAGATGAGCAGGTCGAAGCAAACGCTTGAAATGGAGTTTGAAAGAGAAATTGCAAAAGGTGAGATTGATGCTATTTCTGTAGAAGAAGGTCTTGGCGTAATCGCTATCATCGGTGAGAATATGCGCCATACTCCGGGGATTGCTGGGAAGTTATTTATGGCGCTGGGTAAGAATGGTATTAATATTAGTGCCATAGCACAAGGCTCATCTGAGCTTAACGTTAGCGTGGTTATCTCGAGTGCTGATATTGCAAAGGCGTTGAATGCCCTTCATGAAGCTTTTTTCTTGTCTGACATTAAGAGCCTGAATATATTCCTGCTAGGGACTGGACTCATCGGAGGTACGCTATTGAAACAAATCCAAGAGCAATACCAATACTTACTCGAAGAAAAGCACCTGAAGATTAACGTGGCAGGGATAGCCAATAGTCGAAATATGTATTTTGACGAAGCAGGTGTGGCGTTGGAAAACTGGAAGAAGTTTATTGATTTTCCTGGTCAGAATTCTCAGGTTAGTGACTTTATTAACACGATGAAATCACTTAACCTCTCCAATAGCGTTTTTGTGGATTGTACTTCTAACGAAGAGGTGACCAAGCACTATGAAGAGATCTTAAACGCAAGTATTGGTATCGTGACCCCTAACAAGCTTGCCAACTCTGGGAAGTATGTAGATTACGAAAAACTTAGAAAGGCGGCAACACAACATGGTGTTAAGTTTCTATATGAAACGAATGTCGGTGCGGGATTACCGATAATTAGTACGCTGAATGACTTAAAGTATAGCGGGGATAAAATCCTTAAAATTGAAGGTGTGCTCTCAGGTACTCTGTCTTTTATATTCAACAGTTTTGTTTCTGGCACTAAGTTTAGTGAAATCGTAAAGGATGCAAAAGCCAAAGGGTTTACCGAGCCTGATCCAAGAGACGACCTTAACGGTATGGACGTATCCAGAAAGATATTGATCCTTTCTAGAGAAGCAGGATATGGTTTAGAGCCTGAGGATATCAAATTAGAACCATTTTTGCCGGCATCATGCTTTTCTGTGGATACAGTGGATGAGTTTTTTGTGGAACTTCAAAAAGTTGATCCTGAATTATCCAAGATCCAAGAAAAAGCGACTGCGGAAGGAAAGGTTCTGAGGCTTATTGCCTCTATGGAAGATGGTGAGGCGACAGTAAAGTTAGAAGCGGTCGGTCCAGAACATCCATTTTACAGCTTATCTGGAAGTGATAATATAGTATCCTTAACAACAAAGCGTTACTTAGAAAGGCCATTGGTTGTAAAGGGGCCAGGCGCAGGTGCGGAGGTAACTTCTGCTGGAGTCTTTGCGGAAATAATTAGCATTAGCAATCATTTCATCCAGGATAACTATAAAGTAGCCAACGGAAATGGCAGATAGCGTAAAAATATTTGCCCCTGCTACTTCCGCTAACCTTACTTGTGGATTTGATGTACTTGGGCTTTGTCTTGAAGCACCTGGTGATGAGGTAATCATGAGAAAAACCTCAAAGCAAGGGGTGAAAATAAAATCTATTCAAGGAGATGGCGGAAAGCTATCTCTTGATCCTGCCAAGAATACAGTGGGTGTTTCTGCCATTGAATTTCTTAACGCTTATCAAGAAGTCCATGAAGTAGATTTCGGAATCGAAATCGAATTACATAAGAAAATGCCTTTTGGCAGTGGTATGGGCTCAAGTGCTGCCAGCGCTGTAGCAGGTGCATTTGGGGCCAACGAGCTTTTGGGTAAGCCCTTTGATAAACGTGAGCTTCTGCCTTTTGCCATGGAAGGTGAGCGGCAATCGTGTGGAACAGCGCATGCTGATAATGTAGCACCCTCGTTGTTTGGAGGGATCGTATTGGTGCGAAGCTATCATCCACTGGATGTAATCCCACTTAATGTACCTGTAGGACTACATGTGGTGATTGTATACCCTCATGTAGAAGTGAAAACGTCTGACGCGCGTAAGGTGGTACCACAACAGATTCCATTATCCCAGGCTATCGAGCAGTGGGGAAATCTAGCAGGACTCATTGCCGGTTTTATGAAGCCCGATTATGATCTGCTCTCTAGATCCATGAAGGATGTAATTGTAGAGCCCCATCGCTCACAGTTTATTCCTCAATACAAGGAATTAAAAGATATAGCTTTGAGTCAGCGAGCACTGGGGTTTGGTATTTCTGGATCTGGACCTTCGGTTTTTGCGCTGACCAATAACTATCATGTCGCGCGAAAAATCGGTGATGATATGGTAGCTGAACTTAGCAGCAAGAACTATGAATGTTCTCTTTATCACTCAAAAATTAACGAAGTAGGTCCACAAGTCTTAGACTGACCATTTCCAATTCCAGCTCCCATAATTGAAAGAAAATGAAGCTATATAGCACCAATAAAGTATCACCAGATGTTTCGTTTAGGGAAGCAGTATTTAAAGGACTGCCAGACGATAACGGTTTGTACATGCCTTATACCCTGCCGTCAATGCCTGAATCATTTGTCCGCGGGCTGGGGAGTCTTTCATTTCAAGAGATGTCATTTCAAGTGATCAATTCATTGATTTCTGACGAAATCCCTGAAGTGGAAGTTAAAAGTATAATTGATGATGCCATAAATTTTGAAGCTCCAGTCGTCGCCGTAGGTGAAAACACCTATGCGTTGGAATTATTTCATGGTCCGACATTAGCTTTCAAAGATTTTGGAGCACGATTTATGTCTCGCGTGATGTCTTACTTCCTGCAACGAGAGAATAAGGAGATAAATATTTTAGTAGCTACCTCTGGCGATACGGGTAGTGCTGTAGCACAAGGATTCTTTAAAGTTCCTGGGATCTCAGTGACTATTTTATATCCCAAAGGAAAAGTAAGTCATATTCAAGAGCAGCAGTTGACCACAAATGGTCATAACATCAAAGCCTTGGAGATAGATGGTACCTTTGATGATTGTCAGAGAATGGTAAAGGAAGCCTTTTTGGATAAAGAGCTTAACAATAGCCTAAACCTTTCATCTGCTAATTCTATCAACATCAGTCGTCTTCTTCCTCAGTCACTTTACTATTGGTATGCGCATGCCCAGCTCATGTCTACGGGTAAAGAGACCGTTTTCTGCACACCAAGTGGGAACTTTGGAAATCTCTGTGGTGGTTTGATCGCCAAAAAAATGGGCTTGCCAGTGAAGCACTTTATTGCGGCCACAAACAGCAATAAAATCGTCCCTGACTATTTAGAAACCGGAAATTTCGAACCAAAACCGTCCATTAAGACGCTTGCGAATGCTATGGATGTTGGAAACCCAAGCAACTTTCCAAGGGTACTGGCCCTTCATGATAACTCATACGAGAAAACTTCGGCTGCTATATCAGGTGCGTATTACAACGATGATCAAACACTTGAGACTATGGCTGAGGTTTATAAAAACTATCAATATAAACTGTGTCCACACAGTGCCATTGGTTACCGAGCCGTTACGGAGCAATTTGGTAGTGATGATGTAAATGGCGTGTTTCTAGCTACCGCTCACCCCTCCAAATTCATCGATACGGTTGAAAAAGCAACAGGTGAAAAAGTTGAAGTTCCAGAACGCC
>CAYMST010000041.1:13412-24420 GCA_964393115.1 uncultured Roseivirgaceae bacterium
AAAAGAACTTGTAAACCGTAAAAAAGAGGCCTTAGAGATGAAAACCGATTTTGCTGTGTTTAAGGAGTATTTGCTGAGCTAATCCTCCATTACCTAATAACCTCAGTTCGATTTTGAAATGAGCCTCTAGCGTTTCGAAGAGCTGTTTTTGAAAGATTTGCTGTTTGATACTACTCGAAGAGTAGTTGACAGGACCGCCTGGCGCAGAATGTCTGCCAGTTTCAAATCTTTCCGAGCAACGTTTGCCGCGCGGCGTCCGCTAGATTTTTTGTCCGCCTCGGCGGTCCGATACTTTTTCATCACCGCGGCGGCGGTCCGCTGGAAAAATCGGACCGCCGAGGCAGTATAAGCCTGTCCGGCTTGAGGACAACCGTCTGTAAATGAGGTGATAAATGTTTTTCCCAACATCATTTGGAGATGAAATGTTAATCGAACTCAGGCTGTATGTATGTAAAAAAAGCATAAGCCTCAAATTATTAGATTAGAGATGATTGAAATTTCTAACATATTAAATGAAGCTAATTGTAATGGGTATTATCATTAAAAAAAGTAAACATTTTTATTCTCGACTACCAATATGGCTATTAGGGAGCTTTTTTATCGGTTTTTCGCCATTTGTAATTGGATGGGTAGGCCAAATAATTTTTGAGCTGACTAAAGGTCCTTGCCTTATTAGCAACTGCATTTGGTCTACCTTTCAAGTTTTTGTAACCATTACATTCCCTTTTATGCTCTTCCTGCTAGGAATACTGGGACTCATTATTTTATATGACGGCATAGTTCTGGCCAAAAAAAGCAGGTAAGTGTATCCAGTATATTCCTAGAATAAAAAATTATGGTTATTGTATTAGGTCTACCTCGGAACGGTGTAATACATAATGACCGTGATAATTGAGAACAATATGTTCGGTGTCCAAATGGCCAACACTAAATTGGTATTACTCTTTTCTGCCAGTGCGGTTACGAACATGTAGCAAATAATAAAAATAAATGCCAAGAAGAAGCCCAATGCAATTTGGAACCCAACTCCTTGCCTGGCTTTTCTAGCCGCGACAATGACGGCCATAAAGGTTAGAATGATGATGGCAAAGGGCTGCATATGCCTTAAGTAATACTCTATCTGAAATATCCTTACATTATCCGCCCCTCGTAGGTTGAGCAAATCGATATGAGCTGTGAGCTCTGGGATAGTGAAGGTTTCTTGTAGTAGTCGATTATCGTCAAAGTCCTTAGGCGTAATGTTTAATGCTGTATCCAGCGTTTCATCGCTGTTGAGCACTTCGTCCATCACATCAATTTCCCTTGACCACCAGTCTTTTATCCGCCATTTCATCATAGCAGAATCCCACTTCATGGATTTGGCGTGGAGTTTTTGCGTTACTTCGTTATCCTCAATATGCTCAAGTGTCAGGTCATAAGCGGTTTGTGCCTTAAGGTCGTATCGTTTATAATACAAATAGTCATTTTGCCGTATTTTCACATGTACATCGTGATCCGTGAAGTAAAACTTCCGCTTTAGATACTTTACCTCAAAGCCTACACGAAACTTATTTCCATTGGGTATAACATAGCCATTGAGCCAGTAGCTAAGTCCTGCAATCATACAGGCCCCTATTAAGTAGGGTACTAAGAATCTGCGGAAACTGACACCACTTGTTAAAATAGCAATAATCTCAGTTTTGGCAGCCATTCCGGAGGTAACTAATATTGCCGCGATAAAGGTATTAATCGGCATTATCAGGTTAGCTACCCAGGGGGCGAAAGTGGCGTAGTATTTTAGTACGACAAGCGCTGTGAGGCCGTTACTTACATATTTATCATTTTTTTCCGTATAGTCGATAACCGAGACCACAAGTACCAATAGTATGGTCACGAAAACGAACGTGGTCAGAAACTTTTTGAGTATGTAGATGTCGAGCTTCTTCATCAAAGCCTTCGTGAAATCGTGGGAAGAATGTTATCTCTCCATTGGGTAAAAGTGCCCGCAACTATTTCTTTCCTAGCTTTCTTTACCAACCATAAATAAAACGATAAATTATGGATACTGGCTATTTGGGCAGCTAGTATTTCTTTAGATACGGTAAGGTGGCGCAAATAAGATTTGCTATAGAAGTTACTCGCATAACAATCAATACCGTCATCAATGGCTGAGAAGTCGCTTTTCCACTTTTCGTTTCGAATGTTAATAATTCCTTGAGAGGTGAATAGCATACCATTGCGTGCATTTCTAGTGGGCATCACACAATCAAACATGTCTATTCCCAGTGAAATACAATGAAGGATATTCTCCGGGGTTCCAACACCCATCAAATAACGCGGTTTGTCTTTAGGCAGTATCTGACAGACTACATCTGTCATTTCATACATTTTCTCAGCGGGTTCTCCTACGGATAAGCCACCAATTGCGTTTCCATCAAGCCCTTTTGAAGCTACAAACTCAGCAGACTTCTTGCGTAGGTCAGGATAGCATACTCCTTGGACAATCGGGAATAAACTTTGAGAGTAACCGTATTTTTCAGTGGTTTCATTTATTCTAGAGATGCACCTGTCCAACCATCGATTTGTCAAGTTTAACGATTGATCTGCATACTCATAAGTACTTGGGTATGGAGGACATTCGTCAAACGCCATAATGATATCAGCACCTATCGCGCGCTGGATGTCCATGACATACTCAGGCGTAAAGAAGTGTTTCGAGCCATCAATATGGGATTGAAAAGTCACTCCCTCATCCGTTATCTTCCTGTTTTCGGATAATGAATACACTTGATAACCACCACTGTCAGTCAAAATAGGTTTTTTCCAACCGTTAAATTTGTGGAGTCCTCCGGCTGCTTCTAAGACTTCAATTCCAGGTCTTAAAAAAAGGTGGTAGGTATTTCCTAGGATTATTTGTGCTTTGATATCATCTTGAAGTTCACGCTGATGAACAGCCTTAACTGTACCAGCTGTTCCTACCGGCATAAAGATAGGGGTTTCAATAGCCCCATGATCGGTCATCAGAACACCGGCTCTAGCAGAAGATTTTTTATCTTGATTGACGAGGTCGAACTTCATGAAAATAAATTAGTCGGCAAATTTATGGAAGATTAAGCATCTCTCATTGCGATGACTCTATAACTTCCATGTTAACGATGTTACATTGGCCTCTATTTGGTATGAAAGTAAAATATTTGTTCTCAAAAAAGGTCTCATTAAAACACTGCCATATATTTGTGCATGTCAAATCAACCGATGTCTGTGCTATTCGACATACCCATCGTTTTTTTAGTGCTCATTGCTTTGGATATTGCCATTAGCCTTTTTCAGCTGGCACCACTAGCATTCTATTCGTTTAAGCAAAACAATACATCAACCGGGGTTTCAGTTATTGTTTGTGCATGGAACGAACTCGAGAATTTGAAAAGGTTGGTGCCATCTATACTGGCCTTTGATTATCCTGATTTTGAATTAATTATTGTCGATGATCGATCTAATGATGGATCATACGAATACCTTTGGGCACTTCGCGATAAAATTAAACATGTACGAATAGACGATACTCCGGACCACATCGATAATAAGAAATATGCTATTACCCTTGGGATCAAGGCTGCTAAAAACGACTGGGTACTGCTAACAGATGCTGATTGCTACCCTCAAAAAAACTGGATAAGCCGCATGGCGAGTATGATTTCAGAAGGTACAGATTTTGTACTAGGCGTCTCTCAGTACAATAAAAAGAAGTCGTTTCTCTCTCGTTTTATTCGTTTTGAAACTATTAAGACAGCTATTTCTTATGTAGCAATGGCTCTTCTTGGCAGACCATATATGGGAGTAGGAAGGAATCTGATGTACCGAAAAGAGGTGTTTTTAAAAAATAAGGCGTTTAACCATTTCAATGAACTAGTTGGAGGCGACGATGATCTATTGGTTAATGCATTAGCAAAACGTAAACGGACAAAAGTTTGCTTGCACCCGGAAGCCACCGTTTTTTCTGCGCCTAAGAATAAGTTAAGTGATTATATCAAACAAAAAACGAGACATTTAAGCGTTGGAGTGCATTATCATTGGTTGGATAAATTTATTCTTGGTATTATCACCATGAGCCCGATTTTGGTATGGTTTTCTTTTATTACTTTAGCGTTTACTCATACTTCGGGAACTATTTATTTCGCTGCGTTGTTAATATTAGTTAAGTGGGTATTACAGGCGATCACTTATTTCATATTTTCAAAAAAAATAGGAGATAAGTTTGGTGTAGGTTTCTTACCGATTTATGATTTTATTTATCTAGTGTACTATGTTCTAATGGGGACAAAAGCACTGCTTGCAAGAAATATCAAATGGAATTAGAAAAAGATTTTTCGTCGAAAGCCCTTAAAGATTTTGCCTTAATTGATAAGGCTGTAAATGAAGGAAATGACGCAGCATATGCGGAGTTGATGTCACGGTATAAGAAGCCGGTATATCATATGATCCTCAAAATGGTGCGTAATGTCGATGATGCGGAAGATCTGACCATTGAAGCCTTTGCCAAAGCATTCAAAAACCTACATAAGTTCAAAAAAGACTATACCTTCAGTACTTGGCTTTTTAGAATTGCTACAAATAACTCTATTGACTTTATTAGAAAAAAGAAGCTTGAAACCTATAGCCTGAACGCTGGCTACAGTGATGATAGCAGCGATACGGTTAATATCGACGTAGAGGATAATAATCTAAGACCGGATGAAGAGACGATGCGCGATCAAAAGATCGAATTGGTCCGTATGTTTGTCACTAAGCTTCCTCCAAAATATCAAAGACTTGTCAGGTTAAGGTATTTTGATGAACTTTCTTATGAAGAAATAGCGCAAGAGATTGAAGCACCACTGGGGACTGTAAAGGCACAGCTTCACAGAGCTCGTGAATTAATGTATGAACTAGTAAAAGACAAAAAACAGCACATCTAGTTGGGTACTATTGAACTGCTAGAACCACACTTCCCTCATCTTAGTAGTAGACAAAAAGAGCAATTAGGGGAACTTGGCGAGCTATACCGGACTTGGAATGATAAGATTAACGTTGTTTCAAGAAAAGATATAGACGAGCTATATGAAAGGCATATACTACACTCTCTTGCCATTGCTAAGTTTATAACATTCGAGGAAGGAACTAAGGTAATGGATGTTGGCACCGGTGGTGGTTTTCCAGGTATCCCGTTGGCAATTCTTTTTCCTTCTGTTCAGTTTCACTTAGTCGACTCCATTCGAAAGAAAATTTCAGTTGTACAAGGAGTTAGCCAATCTATTGGTTTAGCCAATCTTGAGGCGGAGTGGAATCGCGCAGAGAAAGTAAATGATAAATTTGATTTTATAGTTTGTCGTGCTGTTACCAGGATGAAGAAGTTTCATCAATTAGTGCATAATAAAATCTTGGAAAAAGGGTTTAATACAATAGGCAATGGAATAATAGCCTTGAAAGGTGGAGACTTGAACGACGAAATGAAGGAGTTGGGACGACCTTACCAGTCAATTTCGATTAAAAAGTATTTTAATGCTCCTTTTTTTGAAACCAAAAACCTCATATACGTACCATATTAAACACCAGTTGTTAACTGCTGGCCCATTTAGTAAAAAAATGTGACGCTTGCACGTTAATTATAACAAATTTGAGTTTGAAATATCTTTATTTATGTTGGTTCAGCACACGGAAAAGGGAAAGAGAAGTTATAAGTTAGAACAAGTAAGTTATTGGGTATATGATTTGAGCAGATCTACTTCAGAGTTCGAATATAGCTTTAGCACTAGCGTGCTTACTAACGTTAGCATTAAGTTTCATTATACGAAAAAGCAGCACGGCCCTAATGCTCAAAAAGCAATAAAGAAGAATCTCCATAGCTAAGAAATCGATAACCGTTCTCGACTGCCTCTTCATATATTGTTCTCCAGTTTTTTCCGATTACTGCTGCTATAAGCATGATCAGTGTTGATTTGGGTAAATGAAAGTTTGTGATAAGCCCATTACTCATTTTTGGTTTATAACCCGGATATACGAAAATACCAGTACTTCCCTCCAACCTTTTCATTGAATTTTTCTCCATCCAGTTTAAGATAATCTCAATAGATTCTTTGCGAGTTAGTTTTTGTCCACTGGCTACTTCTTGGCTTGTATTCTTATGAATAAGAAATTCGCTATTAGGTTTTTCATGAAGTAAGGCTCCAAACCAGAATAGGCTCTCTAGCGTTCTGAACGAGGTTGTTCCAACGGGTATTACTTGAGAGGATGAAGCAAATGCTTCTAATGTCTTTTTTGAAATGGACACTTGCTCATAGTGCATCTGATGATCCCTGATGTGTTCTACTGAAACAGGAAGAAAAGTGCCCGCACCAACATGTAAAGTGACCTCATGTATGTCGTGACCCTGACCTTTAATATCGGCCAAGGTTCGTTCTGTAAAATGCAGCCCGGCAGTTGGTGCTGCAACAGCTCCCTCAATCTTCGAATAGACTGTTTGGTACCTGCTTTGATCTTGGAGATCACTTTTTCTATTGATATACGGAGGCAACGGAATGTTTCCGATTTCCTTCATGATCTCTGAAAAAGTCTGTTTGGAATCCCAGCTTATTTCAACCTCACTCTTCCCTGTTCTGTTAAAGCGAACCAAAGTGCTGCTTAGCTCTTTCGTGAGCTCTCCCTCTTTCCATTTTTTTGCATTTCCTATCATACACTGCCAAGTACATTTGGTATTGGCCTCCATGGTCAGGTTTATCTCTTGGCTAGGATAAATGGGTTGAAGTAAGAATATTTCAATACTGGCACCAGTCGGTTTAGTAAGGTAAATTCTCGCTGGAATTACACGTGTATTGTTGAATACCAAGCTTGAGTTTTGTGGGATATATTCTGAGATATTGAAAAACTGGTCATGTTTAACCTTGCCATTTTCGTAAACCAGTAAACGAGAGGCATCACGCTTCTCAAGAGGTGATTGAGCAATAAGGCTACTCGGAAGATTGTAGTCAAAATCTGACAAAAGGAGCTCGTCATTTTTCATCCTGCAAAAATAGAGTAACCAAGGAAAACACCATGGACTGATAACAGAAGATCAATACATTGATTGACGACTAATGAATTACCCAGTTATAAGTGGGCTTTTCTGTGGAGAATGCGCCAATTCGAGTTTTAAACTTCAATAGTCCCTCTTGTGTTACACCTTTAATAGAGGAAATACCCAGATCTATAATTTGATATTGTCGTTGCTGATAATAGTGGTGTAGTTCCTTGATTAAAAACACCATTGGAGACAGATGATTGAATAAAATATCACTGGCAGGAAGATAGTTGTAGACGACTTGTTGGTTCACTTTTACGGCAACTGTCGCTGCAATCAGTTTATCGTTGTGAAAGATGCCAAATAATTGGTAGTGTTTAGGAAATGTGTCTAAAGTTTTTAAAAAGTTATATTCACTAATATTGATATCAACGTTTTTCTTTTGCCTACATTCCTTGATAAAATGATACACTTGTTGAGCTTGATCATGTTTGAGATGACGAAACACCAACCCTTCTGATATACATCTATTAAGTTTTCGCCGTTCCATTTTATGGAGTCGATCCCAGTAATCGACTGATAAGTTGAGATGATTATTGACATCTATATACTTGGGGCGGACATTTTTTAGGAACAAGGTATTGAGGTAAATTTCTGCGCTCGAAATAATGGATATTTCGTCAATACCTTGATCGAAGGCTATGTTTCGAATGGTGTTTGTAACTAGCTCTGAGTCAGTTTCATGGTCTTGATGATATACGATGCCACCGAATGGAGCTTTTGGAATACTTCGCCATTTATTTTCATGTCGATTGACAACACATGAAAAATATGGTGATTCAGTAGAATCAAAAATCATATAGTTATCCGACAGATGATGGAGAGCTAGGTACTGAGAGGAACAAAAAATTGAGTTCGGGATATAGTTACGCAGCGTGGAGTCTTGCTCTACTTCTTTGAGGGGTATAATACCGTAAGACAAATGCGAATCTAACTAATTAGTATGTACTGGTGTGCTTTTTACGAGCTTACCAATTTTATCCAATAAGATCGTTGGGTCAAAAGGTTTACCGATATAGTCATTCATTCCACTATCTTGAATGGTACTTTTTACTAAAACATTAATATCTGCGGAAATTGCGATTATAGGAGACCCAATACCCATATTACGAATTTGTTTTGACGTAGTAAAGCCATCCATTTTTGGCATATGAATATCCATGAAGATAATATCGAAGCTTTCGTTTTGAAGGAGCTCTATTGCTGTGGATCCGTCATCGGCTTCTGAGTATACCAAGTTCCACTTACTTAAAAATTTGGTCAGTACTTTACGATTGATTGAATTATCGTCGACAACTAAAGCTTTCAAGTTACCCAATTTACCAAAGTATTTCAATAATGATTAAGTCCGTTTTAGATACGGGTTATATTTTTCCCCTAAACAAATGAAAAAATCATCTTGCTGGAATACAAGATATTTCGATCAAAGGCCAAAATAGATCGATTAATTGACACTTCTTTCAGTTTACCAACTCGGTGGAGTCCTTTTCTTTTCTAGAAATGAGCACCTTGAGTTTTTCAAAGAGTTCCTTAGGATCAAAGGGTTTGCTGATGAATCCATTCATACCTGAGGCGTAAAGGTTTTTCTTAACTTTTTCGTTCACATCGGCAGAAATCGCAAGGATAGGGGTAGAAATATGGTGATTGCGGATTTGTGTAGCAGCCTGGTAACCGTTTAAATCAGGCATATGTACATCCATCAAGATAATGCTATACTCGGTGTGTAGTGTTTTTTCTATGGCTTCTCGTCCGTCCTCGGCCTCGTTGATCACCATTTTCCATTTTGTGAGAAATTTCTTCAATACTTTTCTATTGATTTCATTGTCATCTACCACGAGGGCTCTTTTGCCAGTGAGCATATCTTTATCAAAATTCAAATCAAGTGATTCGCTAAGATTGATGATGCGTTCCTCAGGCAGTTTGAAACGTATGGTAAAGTAGAATTCGGAGCCTACATTAACTTTACTCTTAACCGCTATTTCGGACCCCATTATTTCTACTAGCCCCTTAGATATGGCTAACCCAAGTCCAGTACCACTGTAACGTTTCTCTCTTTGGTTTTCTGCCTGTGAGAACTCGTTGAAAATATCTTGAAGCTTATCTTTAGGAATTCCAATGCCCGAATCACTGATTGTGAATTTCACCTCCGCCTCCTGCTCGTTTAGTTGCGTTAAGTTAGAGATAAACTTAACCGTACCACTATCTGTGAATTTAATGGCATTACTAAGCAAGTTGGAGATGACCTGATTAAGGTAACCAGCGTCACCAATTAGGTAGGAAGGCATCTGATCATCATGCTCGGTAATAAACTGTAAACCTTTATTTTTAGCCGAAATAGCGAATAATTCAGAAATCTTACTGGTTAAATCAACAAAGCTGAATACGCGATTATGCAAAATCATTTTTCCTGATTCCAGTTTATTGAAATCAAGTATCTCGTTAATGAGGCGCATTAGGTTTTCGGCTGAGTAACGAAGCGTTTTTAGGTTTTCACTTTGTTCAGGATCTTTATTTTCACTCTGGATCAGATAAGAGAGCCCCACCACAGCATTCATCGGAGTGCGAATTTCATGGCTCATCACTGAAAGAAAATCTGATTTTACCCGCGCTAGGTGCTCCGCTTTATCTTTGGCATCGTTTAACGCTTTTGTACGAGCTTCTACTAACCTCTCTAAATCGGTTTGGCGCTCTTTGGAAAGTCGACTGTTTATTTTGTATTGCTCGAGTAGATTTTCGGATGCTTGCCTTCTGTCTTCCTCGCTCTTGTGGATTTTAGCTCCAACTGATAAGGAGAATAATATGGACTGTATCAAAAAGCCGAGCTTACTGATACCAGAGGTATTATTAGAGTCCCAAAGAAAGGATTCAATGATAGCTGAAAACGAGAAAATTATAATTCCAAAAATAACAAATCTAGTAGCCTTTGAGATTTGACTGGTTGTCGCAACATATATGGATACCGAAAGAAGAATGCAACAGTTGACAATGGCGACTATTTGAGCTGTATCACGAAATAAGTAATAATCTCTGGTGAAGAGATATATCCCCAGAGACCCTGAGCCCATGAATAGATTAAAGACTGTCGCGTAAATGAGTCCCCTTTTGACGAATGCACTGGACAACTCTTCTCGTATAATGCTTCGTACGAAAGCAAAAAGTAAACTAAAAACAAGGAATATAAGTATCGTCGTATGGTATATGTACTCAGGGTGTTCTGAAATGACGTACTGACGTATATATCGCCCATTATCTAAGTAGAATAAAGAGGAGAATAAGATAAACCCAGCATAGGACAAATAGATTTTTGACTTGGTATATCCGGCAAGTCCGATGGCATAAAGAAACATGAGAAATAAAACCCCTTGAAAAGAGAAGTCGATGAGCTGATCTTTGGTAATGCCAAAAACCAGATTTTTATACGGGTATAGGTGTAATGGTCTTTTCTCTTTGGTAGTAAGAGAATTAGAGAATTTTAAAAAGAACACTTCTTGTTTTCTATACCCGACAAAGAGTTCGAATTTATCCAATGCCCACGGTATAGCCTTCTGAGAAACGGGTGTTAGATAGCCCGTTTTACCGAGCGGGATTAAAGCTTGGGTGGAGCTTTCCAACCTAAATAGCTCCACAATATCATTGTTCTGAATATCAAGAATCCAATGCTCAGTGGTTTTACTTGTGTTATATACACTGATTTTTAACCACACAGTATCTTTAGATTCTATGTACGTCAAGTAGTTAGATTCATCCAAGGGAGTAAAAGTTTGTTGGAGAATGTTACCCTTGGTAATTGTTTGATCTGTTGGCCTCGAAAACTTTAAGTGTAGTGAGTTTTGTTTTTCTAAATAACTGTAAGCCAGTGACTTGTTTAGGATTAGGGAAACCGATATGATAAGACAAAGGCGACCAAACACTAGCAAAATAGTTTATAGATTGATA
>CAYMST010000042.1:0-24413 GCA_964393115.1 uncultured Roseivirgaceae bacterium
GAGGATATACATCCTTCAACGGCCAACTATGAAATGCTGTTGAATCCACCTTCCAAACAGCTTGGAAACATGTATGTGGGTAATTTCTTACGCGCTGATCTCTATATGAGTGACCATAGTACTTACAGAGTAAGGGCTGACTTGAACGTTGCTCAACAATCTACGGTATATGACTTTACTTCGGCTGAAATGTCGGGGATTTGGAATAATGCATATAGCGCGATTAATCTAGCAAACAATGTCTTAAAAGAAGTACGAGAAAATGAATCGGAAATTTCAGATGGGTTTTATATTCAAAATCGCGGAAGGTTTATTATTGAGGCTTTATATGCAAGAGCACTGGCTTATTTTACCTTAGTAAGGGCATATGGTCATCAACCTTCGACATCTACCATAAACACTCCTGGAGTAGTACTTAACATCGAGCCGACTACTCAAGACGATGTTGTTCAAAAACAAACAAGGGCTACAGTTGGAGAAGTTTATGCGCAAATCGAATCAGATCTGATTGAAGCAAAGGATATTTTAAGAAGTACTGCGACTTCTTTGGACACACTGTCCTTCGGTAGAATTCAAGAGGTCAGGGTAGACAAAATCCTGAGTCCTAGATATATTCCGGCTTTGTTGGCAACAGTTTATTTTCAACAAAATAAATTTGATGAGGCTATTAGAGAAATCGAAGGGTTGATTGGCGCTGATGGCGGACAAATAGATGGCACTGTTGACTGGTCTGCTACTACTGATGGTGCATTATCGGTACCTGTAGGTGGCGGTGCTAATTTTACAAATAATTCCATACCATCTAAGTTAGGTTTCATCATTAATGTTGAAGGGGTATCATTTGCTAACAATATCGTTATGATGTTAAATCCAGAAGATCCTGAGTTAACATTAGACACAGTGCTGGTTGAGCTTTTTAACCCAGATCAAAGTAACGATTCAAGAATTGCGCCTAGAAACCTCGGTGTTATTGAAGGTGAGTTAAACTTCATAAAAGAAACTTCAGAGCTAGTTGGTGATTTTTTTGTAGGGTCAAAGTTTAATTTAGAAAACGAGTTTATCAGATTCCCAATTGTAAGACTAACTGAGTTGATTCTTATGAGAGCTGAAATTAATGCTTTTAGAGGTTTTGCAACAGATGTGGAAGCTGACCTTAACCTCATTTATTCTAGAGTGGGTAGAGATCCAGTATCTAATGGTTTAAGTAATGATGAGCTATTAGTGGAAGTTTTACAGGAAAAGGCAAGACAGTTCTACGGAGAGGGGAAGCGCTACTTCGATTGGAAACGAATGGGTGCATTTAATCAAGAGGGTACTCCTGGTACTGGATTCGTGCTTACAGCGTATCCTGAGGAGCCGGTTTATGGCTACACGAGATATATAAGAAGTCCAACTTCCGGAGTAGGTAGTGACATTCTGGTTACATGGGATGCATCATTTAGTAGATTACTAATCCCTCAAAACGAAGTAATACAGGCTGGAATAGAACAAAACTAAACAGATAATAAATTATGGTCCGTGTTGGTGAAGCATACGATGCGGACCTCATATCACCTAAAACAATGCAGGAAAAAACACTAAAGGAGAAACTCGATTCTATAGACGAGTACGAAAGAGAGCCGGTACCAAAAGACAAGGTAAAAGGTTTTAAGAGCTTTGTAGGAATGGTTGCTGGTGAGCACATTGCGGGTACTGAGTTCGTAATTGGCCCACTTTTCGTATTACACGGTGCTGGTTATAAGGATATCTTCCTAGGATTATTAGTAGGAAACCTTTTGGCCACATTAAGTTGGACATTGATTTGTGCACCGGCGGCTGTTAAGACTCGAACGACTATATTCTATCAATTAGAAAGAATATGTGGAACAAACTTGGTAAACATTTATAATGTTATCAATGCGATTCTCTTTTGCGTTGGTGCAGCATCCATGATTGCTGTTTCCGCTACTGCCATTGGTTTATTATTTGACTTTCCGATGCCTGGTATGCAGGACTTCTTACCTACTGGTATAGGTTGGGTCTTAACGGTATTTGCCGTAGGTTCTGTAATAGCTGCTGTGGCGACGTTTGGTTATGACCAGGTGTCGAATTTTGCCAATATTTTTGCCCCTTGGATGCCTTTGGTTTTCTTGGCGGCAGCAATTTCTGTATTGCCGGAATTAGGTGTTTCAACCTGGTCAGAATTCTGGGTTGCAGCTGACGAGAAAATATGGACAGGTATTGCGAAAGAAGGAAAAACCAAATTTGGCTTCTGGCATATCATGTTCTTTTCATGGTTATGTAATACATCTATGCACATTGGTATGGGTGATATGAGTATTTACAGGTATGCGAAAAAGGCACACTACGGATTAGCTTCTGCCGCTGGAATGTTTATTGGCCACTATATGGCTTGGATAGCATCTGGTATATTGTGTGCTGTTATTCTCCTTCAGGGTGAGGATAATCCGTCTCCTGGTCAAATAGCGTTTTATAGTGCTGGATTGGCAGGTGCTATTTGTGTGGTGATCGCTGGCTGGACCACCTCAAACCCTACTATATACAGAGCAGGGTTAGCGGTTCAGGCTATGTTTCCAAATGTAAAGCGTTGGAAGATAACATTGGTTATTGGGGCTATATCGACTTGTTTGGCTTGTTTTCCAGGCGTGATCTCTTACTTAGGTGAGATCTTAGGATATTTTGCATTAGTGGCGGCTCCTGTAGGAGCAGTTGTTCTCATAGATATCTATTTATTACCAAAGCTTGGTCTTCAGGATAACTACTCAGAAAGAAATGGCAATGTGGTGAATTGGGCAGTAGCCTTGACATGGGTATTATCTATCGGGGCTTGTGTGGCGATTTTGTTCATAACAGAAGCAGATTTCGCGTTTTTCATGGCTCTTCCAGGTTGGTTCATAGGTGCAGTTCTCTACATATTATTCAGTAAAGTTTTTCAATCTAAGTCATCGAAATCATGAGTAAGGCATTAAAGTTTATTTCATTTGTTGGTTTAATATTGACCGTTGCACCTTCTTTCTTTGTGCTTTTTGGAAAGGTAGAGTTTGAAATGCATAAGGAACTTATGCTTACCGGTACAGTATTTTGGATGCTGACAGCTCCATTTTGGATGAATGAAAAACATATCGTTTAGGTAGTTTTACATTTCGACTTCTAAATAATATTTAATTCGATATATAATATGAGGGTTCTGACATACGAGCAGTACAAGGACAAGGTATGGGGTGGTTGGATAGGCAAGTGTGCCGGAGGTATACTTGGAGCTCCAATTGAAGGAGTGAAAAGATTCAACAATATCCAGTTATCAGAAAAACTTTTCGAAACCAATTTTCCAAATGACGATCTTGACTTACAGATCCTTTGGTTGGATATGGTTAAAAAGAAAGGACCTCAAGTTCGAGAATCTGATTTTGCTGAGCACTGGTTAAATCATTGTGATTTTCCTTGGTCCGAATATGGCGTTGCATTTAGAAACCTAAGATTGGGAGTATTTGGACCTGCTAGTGGTTATCATAATAACTGGTTCTGGCAAGAAGGCATGGGTTGCCCAATACGAAGTGAAATATGGGGTATGCTTTGTCCAGGTATGATGGAAGAAGCTGCGCGATATGCTGAAATGGACGCTACTGTTGATCATGATTTATTCAGTGTTGATGCAGAAAAGTTTTTATCAGCTATAGCAGCAGAAGCGTTTTTCGATTCGAATATCGAGAGCTTATTGAGAAAAGGACAAGCTATGTTTGCTCCTAACTCTAAGATCTACCAGATGGTAGATATAGTCATGGAATGGAGTGCAAAACACGACATGAAATTGGCTATGCACAAGATAAAAAGTAAATATGGAGACGCAGACTTTACTGCTGCTCCTATGAACATAGCTTTTACATTGTTGACCTTGTTAAAGTCAAATAATGAGTTTTCTTACATTATGCCAGCCTTGCACATGGGGCATGATTCTGATTGTATTGTGGCTACAGCAGCAGCACTACTAGGAATTATCAACGGGTATAGTGGAATCGATAAGCAATGGAAAGAGTTAGTAGGCAATGAAGTATTGGTGAGCGCAGAGCTTACAGGCTTTGAGCATACGAATACCATTTCAGGACTTACCGATGAGACGTGCGAGGTAGGTATTGCTTTTGTAGAGCATTTGTCTTCAGGTCAGGTAGCACTTACCGAAGTACCAGCGACTAACTTCAACTTTGCCACAAAACCATTACATGTCAATGCTTTTATTGCAAAGGAATATTCAGTTGAAGGATTAAGAGACTGGCAAGAACTAACTGTAGAGGTAGAGTCTTTTGATTACGAAGGAAAGGCCCAGTTGACATTAAACTCTGAGCTGATAGAGTTTGAGTCCAATCAATTTACGGTTGATTTAAGTTTGGAATCATCTTTGGTAGCCGGTGTTCGTTACAGACTAAAAGGTGACATTGCAGACCTCTCGACACAAAAAATCTCTTATCAAGTAACAGTAGACTTTGCTGGTAAGCAAGAAACAATAGAAAGAGGGCTTCCTTATTATGGACAATGGTTGCTTGCCGGTCCGTTTATAGAAGACGATCCCGATATTGCCCCATTAAGAAAGGATTATCCTGATCATGGACTGACGACGATGCCGTCATGGAAGTACATGAATACCGATAAGTTAAATCGAGAAAAAGAATTCGTGAACAGAGCTCAGCTTGCTGATGTGGTGAGTAATAATTCACTCGAGGAACAAGAATTTCTAGCTCAGTATATCTATCCGGACAAGCATAAAGTAGATCTTACTAAATATTACGAGGGTCGTGGTCAGAAAACAGTTTATTTGTACTCACAAGTAGAAGCAGAATCTGAGATCAATAAATGGCTCATTTTAGGATGTTCTGCTTATGCCCGTGTTTGGTTAAACGGTGATTTGGTTATAAATCAGTCAGAAATAGAACGATGCTGGCCGGAACAAAACACCGTAGAAGTATCATTTAATAAGGGGAAAAACGATATACTAATTCGGTTGGATTTACCAACTGATGAGTATGCGTTTGAGTTTGCCATCAAGGAACACCCAGGTAAGCATCCTCATCAGTGTCAGTGGGATGTGGAGTTAGTTCCATCACTATAATCGAAATAAAAACTGAATATATAAGCGCAGATCATTTAAAATGATTTGCGCTTTTTTGTATGTGCTTCACCATCTTTAAAAATATATTTGCACAAGCAGTCAATTATTTTATCACCTTTACCAATGCAAAGAACGCTTTACTTTCTAGCTGTACTTTTAGTCACTCTTACAGTCATTATTTCTTGTCAACCTGGTAAATCCAACGTTGATCATGTAATAAAGAAGCCGAATGTAATTGTTCTTTTGGCTGACGATTTGGGCTACGGAGACCTTACTTGCTACAATAAACATGCAAAGTTGAGTACGCCAAACATCGATCAGCTTGCAGATAATGGATTACTTTTTACAGATGCACACGCTAACGCCTCCGTTTGTACCCCCACTCGATATGGATTGCTTACAGGAAGATATTGTTTTCGAACAAGATTGAAGAAAAGTGTGCTTACGGGATATTCAGATCCCTTGATCTCTGAGTCTAGAAGTACGTTGGCTTCAATGTATAAAAAGATAGGCTATCAAACGGCGTGTATAGGGAAATGGCATCTGGGTCTAGGGTGGACTAAAGCGGATACCACTGAGGAACTAATCACTGGAGGTGAGTGGAACCCGACTGATATCAACATAGATTTTAAAAAGGAACTTTGGAATACTCCAAACAATTATGGGTTCGATTACTCGTACATCATTGGAGGATCACTAGATATGCCTCCTTATTGTTATGTGGAGAACAGAAAGGTTGTTGGTGAAATAGACACCGAGCTTTATCAACAAGAAGAAGAAAGGGGTATTTTCTGGAGAAAGGGCCCAGGAAATAGTTCTTTTGAGATGTCCAAGGCATTGCCAACATTTGTAGCGAAATCATTGGATTACATAGCAAAACGGGACAAGGAGAAACCATTTTTCATGTATTTGCCACTACCAACTCCACATACACCATGGGTTCCCAATGAGAAATTTGAAAATACGTCTGGAGCCGGAAACTATGGAGATTTCATTCAGCAATTTGATAGTCATGTTGGGGAATTGGTGGCTACATTAAAAAACGAAGGTATTTTGGATAATACCATACTCGTCATTACCAGTGATAATGGAGCTGCTTGGAAATCTTCGGATTTAGAGCAATGGGGACATAATGCCAATTATTATTGGAAGGGACAAAAAGCAGATATTTGGGAAGGTGGTCATAGAATTCCATTTGTAGTGCATTGGCCAGAGACGATTAAGGAGCCGAAAGTAACGCACCAGTTATTGAGCCTGACAGATTTATACGCGACTTTGGCACAGATTAGTGGAATATCCGTTGGTGATGATGAGGCCGAGGATAGTTATGACCTGTCCAGCGTTTTATACGGAATTAAAGGAGACACCACACTTCGAGATCATATCATCCACCACTCAGGAAGTGGTATGTTCGGGATTAGATACAATAATTGGAAGTACATCGATGATTTGGGGTCGGGCGGCTTTACCAGCCCTCAAGAGGTAGAAATAGATAGCACGCGAAAGACGATCATTCAAGCTCAGCTCTTTGACTTCAAAGTCGATAGTCTTGAGCATTTCAATGTCGTGAATGAATTTCCAAATGAAGTAAAAATACTAAAAGAGAAACTTTTGGAGTTGGCCATTGATAACCCTTCTTCAAAGCATTAATTTCTAAAGACTTAGTGATGACAAATAGCTACCTAAATTTGATCAAACCAACGCTGATTTTGCTTTGTCTGGCAGTTGTCATGTCTTGCCAACAGCAAGAAACTAAGACGTCTCGTTTTAAACGACTATCCTCACAGACAACCGGAATTGATTTTAACAATAAAATCGTAGAATCTGATTCCTTTAACATCACAGAGTACATATACATCTACAACGGTGCCGGTGTGGGAGTAATTGATGTTAATAATGATGGTCTTCAAGACTTATACTTTGCGGGAAATCAAGTAGACGGAAAGCTTTATCTTAATAAAGGGGAGATGTTATTTGAGGATATAACTGCTTCATCTCATGTTATCAACGACAGATGGGTTATAGGTGTATCAGTAGTTGATATCAATGCCGATGGATGGGATGACTTATATCTTTCGACCTCTAACTTTTTTGGACCTAAAAAGGCTGGCAACCTGCTTTACATCAACAACAAGGACAATACGTTTAGAGAAGTGTCCATCGAATATGGTTTAGCGGATTCAAGTTTTACTACACAAACGGCATTTTTTGATTACGACAATGATGGAGACCTAGATGCTTTCCTATTGTGTAATGGTGTAGAAAAATTCGAACATAACACCTTACGTCCAAAGAAGCATGATGGGTCTGGGGTAAGCAATGACCGACTTTATAGAAATAATGGAGACAATACCTTTACCGACGTCACTCATGAAGCACAAATACTGACGGAAGGCTATGGTTTAGGGATTGCCATTACGGACTTTAACATGGACGGTTGGCTTGACATTTACTGTTCAAATGACTTTATCACCAACGATCTCATTTGGATCAATAATCAAGATGGTACTTTCTCGAATCAAGTAGATACCTATTTCAAACATCAGACCTATAACGCGATGGGCAATGACATCGCGGATTTTAACAATGATCTTCTGGCAGATGTAGTAGCTGTGGATATGCTTCCAGCTACTCATAAAGGGCAGAAGAAGATGATGGGTAAAATGAATTATGATAAATTTCAAATGATGCTGGGAATGGATTATACTCCACAGCAAGTTAGAAATACATTGCAGCTCAATAACGGCGACGGGAGTTACAGTGAGATTGGTTTCCTATCGGATATGTACAAAACCGATTGGTCGTGGTCTCCACTAATAGTGGATGTTGATAATGATGGTTACAAAGAACTATTCATTTCCAATGGATATCCGAAAAATATAATAGACAAGGATTATATCACATACAATGCCTTGAGTTCCTACTTTGGTACCACAGAGGTCAAAGAAAAAAATGCTAATGAGAACCTAAACAAGCTAAAAGGATTAAAGCTAAAGAACTATTTGTTTGAAAACGGTGGAGAATTAGTGTTTGAAGATGCATCTGAACAACTCGGTGATAATCCGGAGTCTTTCTCGTACGGAGCGGTACACGTTGATTTGGATAATGATGGAGATTTAGATTTTGTAACAAATAACATTAATGATGCGGCATTTGTATATGAAAATAACTCTACAAAAACGAACTTCATAAGACTGGCATTAAAGGATGAGCAAGGGCGAAAAATATACAATGGCGCAGAAATAACGGTCTATCATCAAGGACATCGTCAACTTTATAGTTATTCTATATACCGAGGCTATGCCTCTTCTGTTGAGCCGTATGTTCACTTTGGCCTCGGAAACTCCACGGCAATTGATAGTTTGAAAATAGTATGGGCGGATCGTTCCATACAATGGGTGAAGGATTTGTCGATAAATCAACTAAACGAGGTAAAAAAGACATCCATCTTTCAGGAGGAAAAGCCAAGCGTGAGAACCACTTTGTTAGCGACGGCTGACCTAATAGAATATGAACATGAGGAAAACTATTTTGACGAGTTTAAATATAACCCTCTGATGAGTAGAATGTACAGTATGGAAGGTCCTGGTGTTACGGTAGGAGATCTAAATAGTGATGGAATAGAGGATATATTGGTTCCTGGTGGGGCGCAAAAGCCGACGTCTGTTTTTTGGGGATCTAAAGGTGGTTCTTTCAAAGAAGACCATCCTTTTGATAAGCAATTTGATAAAATGGAGGATCTTGGACTATTGGTCTTTGATGTTGATAATGATGGAGACCTTGATGTCTATGCATCTGCAGGTAGCTCGGAATTTATGGGAGCTAAGAAAAATCAATTGAATAGACTATACCTAAACGATGGCAAAGGCAACTTTGAGGTGAAGGTAGAAGAAGAAGGAGCAAATACATCAGTCGTCAGAGGTGCTGATATTGATGCGGATGGAGATATAGATTTGTTTGTAGGAGGTTCTATCATTCCAAACAGATACCCTGAGGTTTATGAATCATATGTTCTAATTAATGAATCAGGAAAATTAATCAAAGGAGATAATCAATGGTTATCGGAGATTAAGGATCTTGGAATAGTAAATGATGCCCTATTTACAGATTTTGATAATAACGGCGTTATGGACTTGGTCGTAACTTCCGAGTGGGAGGAAATTCAGTTTTTGAAAAACGAAGGTTCCAAATTTGTGAATTGGACATCAAAAGCTGGATTAGCTGGCATATCAGGTTTATGGAGAGGCATACAAGGAGCGGATTTTGACAAGGATGGAGATACTGACTATATAGTCGGAAACCATGGTTTAAATAGTAAATATGTGGCGAGTAATGCGGAACCACTCACCATGTATGCTAGCGATTTTGATAGAAATGGGACTATTGATCCAATTATTTGTCACTACATAGACGGGGTGCAATTACCAGGTCATTCTCGAGATGCCATAATCGATCAAATGAATGCTTATCGTCCAAAACTGGATAGATATTCAGTTTATGCACAGGCTAAGATGGACTGGCTACTTCCGGAAGAAAAGCGATCTAAGGGAATGATCAAAAGTGTAACCACATTAAAGAGTATTATTCTTGAAAATGATGGATCAGGGAAATTCACTTTGAAAGAACTACCAACAGAAGTACAAATAGCACCGATGAGATCTATTCTGATCATAGATGTTAATAATGACGGTCTAAAAGATATACTAGCAGCTGGAAATGATCATACGGTTGAAACTCAAACAGGTTGGTATGATGCTTCTAACGGGTGGACACTATTGAACACTGGTCAGTTGACTTTTAGATCCATTCCAACGGTGGAAAGTGGATTTAAGGTCCCTGGAGATGCTCGTGGTTTGATTAGCTATGACAACAAGGTAATCGCTCTACAAAATCAAGATAAAGCGTTGACATTTAAGCTTAATGCAGATTATAAATCCATTAGACCTAAAGCTAATGAATCACAAGCCCTGGTTCACTACAAAGATAGTAGCGTAGAAAAGGTAGAACTGTATCTGTCCTCAGGTTATCTGGCACAATCTTCCAGGAAGATACAAATTTCAGACCATGTGAAGCAGGTTGATTTTTTTGTGTTGGGAGAAAAATCTAGAACGATTAATTTTTAAGAAATGAAAGCACTTTTAAGGCTATTTGTTTTTGTGTCGCTAGTCTCATGCGGTCCAAGGGAGAAGAAGTCGAATACTTATCAGTGGCAAAACGATATAGCTAACTGGAATGGATTGCTAACTGATGTTATCGTAAAGGATATTTTCACTCCGCCAGTCGCTTCAAGAATTTATGCATATGCAAACCTCGCGGCCTATGAAGTGATGGCGGCGCATAGTGACAATTACCAATCACTTTCGGCACAAATGATGGGTTTTGACATTATTCCTAAATCTGACGGTCAGATTGTTCCAGAAGTGGCTAGTGTGGTTGCGTTTGTTACAGCAGCAAAGCCATTGGTTTATTCAGCAAGTATGTTGGATAGTTTGGAAAGTACATTTCTTACTAAGCAATTAAAGTATTTTGATGAAGACATACTGGAAACTTCCGTGAAATACGGAAAACTCGTGGGGAGTACTATTGGTAAACGTGCACAAAAAGACGGATACACTGAGCGTCAGGCATTACCAAGATATCATTTGCAAAATGACCCGGGAAGATGGAAACCAACACCTCCTGATTATATGCCGGCAATAGAGCCCCATTGGAATACCATTTCACCGTTTGTAATCGATAGTGCGAAACAGTTTGTGCCTGATCAACCCACAGCTTTTGCTACGGACAAATCATCCAAGTTTTATGAAGAAGTATTGGAGGTATACAATACGGTAAACAAGGTAGATGAAGAGCAATTGGAGATTGCGAAATTTTGGGACTGTAATCCAAATATATCCTACACCAGAGGACATATGATGTTTTTTGAACAAAAGATCAGCCCAGGAGGACATTGGATCATGATTGCAGGTATTGCATCAAAAGTAAAAGACTTATCTTATGAACGAGAGGCTGAAGTATTTGGGTTGACGGCTATTACCATTGCAGATGCGTTTATCAGCTGCTGGGACGAAAAATATCGAAGCGGACTCATCAGACCTGAAACGTATATCAATAAGTACTTGGATCCTGAGTGGAGACCCATCTTGCAAACTCCAGCTTTTCCAGAGTATACAAGTGGTCATAGCGTGGCTTCTGCCTCAGCAGCTACAGCACTCACACATTTATTAGGAGATAACTTCGCTTTTGTAGATTCTACAGAAGTTAAATATGGTTTGACTGTCCGTGAGTTTAATTCGTTTTATGAAGCATCTGACGAAGCTGCCATCAGTAGACTGTACGGAGGAATTCACTATATGCCTGCTATAACGAATGGTGTAGATCAGGGCCGAAGACTTGGCAAATACATCGTAGATAAAGTGAGAACCAAGATTTCCCAATAGAACCTAGTTGATGCTATGCATGTCTTCGAAAATCAGTAGGACTCATGCCCATTTTCTGTTTGAATTGTCGACAGAAATAAGAAATTGAATCAAACCCAGCTTTGAATGCAATTTCTTTGATGGTATCAGGAGTTTTAATGAGAAGTTCGGAGGCATATTGTATGTTAAGATGAATTTTGTATTGGTTGGGTGCCATTCCAACGTGGTTCTTAAAGACTTTTCGAAACCAAGAATAACTTATATTGAGTTCCTCGGCTAGCGCTTTAGGGTCTAGCTCTTGTTCATAAGGCATATTTCGAATCTTGTTTTTGGCTATAGATATGATTTTCTGAGAACGATCCCCTTCAAGTCCTATTTGGCGGGTATGGTTATATAGCGAGTTTAATAGAGAAATTGTCCACCCGATTAAGCGTACTTGATACCCAAGACCTTCGTGCGTACATTCATTTCGAATGCGATTAAAATGATCGGTGAACAACTTTTCATTAATATCATTTATGATATGCTTGTCGCCAAAAAAATGTTGCTGTGAGAGCAATTCAGATATATATCTACCCCTGACCCCTACCCAGTGTTCCGTCCAACCTGTTTTAGGATCTGGTCTGTAGCTATGTCGAACTCCTGGAAATAGTATTAATAGAGATCCGGAAGAGACAGACTGAATATCTCCATTGTTTGTTCTGAACTCTCCACTTCCTTCGCTTACAAACACTAAAAAGAGATCATGTAGTACTCTGCCGTTCTTCCAGAATGCGGCATGCTCCCTAAAATACTCACGTGAAGGATATTCAGTTTCGGGCTCAATAGTCATAACACCAAAACTAAATAAATGAACTCCCCAAAGAAGATTATCCTTGGACTCGGGATAGTTTCTTACTAATAATTCCATAAAGATCATTTTGTGCAATATAATCCCCAATTCGTATACACAACACCTTTTTTTAGCTGATTAAGTTTGCAAAAGGGTTTTATTTAAAAATTTGGAACTTATCAAATTGTTATATAAAATGAACTTACATGGGTAAAAAAATGGAGTTTTGGATGAGCTTAGGAAACCTATCGGGACTACATCCGGATTCAGCACTATATGATAAATCGTTGACCACGAAACTAGAGGCACTACTGGAACATCAGTTTGTGGGTGTATCAGGTGTAACTAGTGAAATGGAGGTAGAACTCTTTAACTCTTTTGGACTTAAATATGGAATTACTGTCCCATTTCCTTCTAGAATAGATGGCGAGAAAGCAGTAAAAGAGGCTCTAGAAAAGTCTCCGGAATCGCTGACCATACACTTGGGAGATGGTACCAATAGTACTGAAGAACTTGACGACTGGTTGGAATGGTTGCTTCCGAAAAGTAATGATATACCGATGTATTTAGAAATACATCGTAGTACGGCTACACAAGATATTTATAGAACCATATCATTGGCAAAGCTTTATCCAGAAATACGGTTTGTGGCTGATTTTTCCCACTGGTATACAGGACTGCTATTAGGCCAGAATTTTGAAAAAAAGGTAAGCTTTATGGATCCAGTATTTGAAAGGTGTGATGTCATTCATGGCCGTGTCGCTAATGATGGCTGTATCCAGCCTCCTTTAAACGATGTGCGGATTAATGCTTTTTATCACTTTAAGACATTATGGAAAAGTGTTCTTGATAAAAGTAGTTCTGAAACGAACATACCTTTTGTGATTGAGCTATTAGGACATGAATTAGGATATGATCCCGGAGTTCGACAAGCATCTGGGATAATGGTTGATAGCACGGACCGCTGGAAGGATGCTTTGAAACTAAAAGATATGGTAACAGAGTGGTTTAACGAAAATTAATTTTAAAATATGAATACCCATATAACTGACGAACAAATTGCGTCTTATCAGCAGAATGGCTTTGTGATTATCGATGATTTTTTGAATCAAGAGGAACTAGAACACTGGCGTAAGTCAGTAGATGAGGCAGCAGCAAACAGAAAAGGTAAAGCACTTCCGGATAGGGCAGAAGTTCAAGAAGGTGCGGATAGAACATTTGTCAATAAAGTATTTGACCAGCTAATTAATCTTTGGCAAGACAATGAGAGCATGAAAGAAATCATGATGGATGCTCGCATTGGAGAGATGGTGGCGAAACTTGCTCAAATAGATGAAGTAAGAATCTGGCATGATCAGGCTTTGATCAAGCAACCCTGGGGTAACCCAAGTACGCTTCACACGGACACACCGTATTGGTCTTTTCATAATCAGCAAGCTCTATCGATCTGGGTGGCTTTAGATGACGCTACGTTGCAGAACGGTTGTCTTTACTTCTTACCGGGCACACACAAGCAAACGAACTATAACCCTGCTGGATTTACGGCAGATATGGATGAGGTATTCAATCTATATCCTGAATTTAGAAAAATAGAGCCTGTTGCGGCGACTATGAAAGCAGGAAGCTGTTCTTTCCACTGTGGGCTAACGGTACACGGTGCAAATGCTAACATGACTCCGTATGCAAGGAGAGCGATGACCTGTGCGTATATGCCTGGAGGGTCTATCTTCAACGGACAGCAAAACATTCTGAATGACGAGATATTTTCATCGCTGAAAGTCGGAGATGTAATGCAAAATGATGTTCAAAACCCTGTTATCTATAGCAAAAAAGAACAATTGGAAACTATATCGTCGAAGTAAATGGGGGCGATATTAGGTTTTTTGCTTCATGCAATAGGGGGGTTATGTGCGGGAAGTTTTTATACTCCCATTAAGAAGATTACCACTTGGGCTTGGGAAAGTAGCTGGCTTGTGATGGGAGTGGCCGCTTGGCTGATTACTCCAAATGTAGTTTCGGCTTTGACGGTCAATGATTTTTGGAGTGTAATCAGTGAAGCACCTTCGAGCGCTATTTTCTGGGCTTATTTCTTCGGATTTCTCTGGGGTGCTGGTGGTCCTATTTTTGGATTAACGATGCGTTACTTAGGAGTTTCTCTAGGGATGACGGTTTCACTAGGTAGCGGTGCTGTGTTCGGGACTTTGATGCCTCCAATAGTTGATGGCACTTTCTCGGAGTTACTGCAAAGTACGTCAGGTATTATTACACTATCAGGAGTAGGAATTTGTCTCATAGGTATAGCATTTGCTGCGTATGCAGGTCATCAACGAGATGTACAAAAAGCCGAGTCGAATGCTACAGGTGAGAGTTTTAATATTGGTAAGGGCATATTGATCACCTTTTTGTCTGGTCCTTTGGGGGCATCATTTGCCTATGGGTTGGCCGCGGGAAAGCCTATTGCAGACCTAGCCGTGGACCATGGCACAGCGTCACTGTGGCAAAACAGTGCGGTATTATCGGTAATCCTAATTGGTGGGCTAACAAGCAATTTCATTTTATGTGTCTTCAATAATATCCGCAACAAAACGGGTGGAGATTATCTTAAGAAGCAACCAGATCAAATGAAAAACTATGCTTTAGCAGCTCTAGGAGGCGTTACCTGGTATTTACAGTTTATGTTTTATGGAATGGGAACCTCCTTTTTGGATGAAGACTTTCACTTCGCTAGTTGGACGATACATATGTCGTTTATCATCATCTTCGGAAACTTATGGGGGTTATACTTCAAAGAGTGGAAGGGAATAAAACGACAGACTGTTGCCATTCTAGTAATAGGATTAATCATATTGATCTCCTCTACTGCGATTATCGCGATAGGAGGTGCTAGTTAAAGTTTATAAAGACATAATAAGTGGAATCAAAAGTTTCATGACAAACCCTGATACCGCTTTAATAGAATAGCTGTTGACAATTGTTGTTTTACTGAACCTTGAAATTGTGTGTTTAGATATTGTAAACTTGACTAATAGCAAACAAAGGAATGTTAATTAACCAATCATCTGCTCGATAATTGGACATTGAGGTTCGAATAGATTTGTTAGGGTCATATCTATCATTAAAAACCTTCAAGCTTTTGGCCTGAAGGTTTTCTTCTGCTTTTACTTCTAATGGATGAATCTCTTGATCGCTTTGAAGTAAAAAATCTACTTCAGCCTCACCGCGTTCTGCAGACCAATAATAGACTGGCGGTTCTTTAAGACATTTTAATTGTTGTAATACATATTGCTCTGTTAGCGCTCCTTTAAATTCCGTTAGTACTTTATTTTGTTCGAGTAATATTTTATAACTCACATTTGACAAGGCTCCAAGAAGTCCTACATCCAGCGTATAGAGCTTAAAAGATTTTAAGTCCCCGTATGCTTTTAAGGGTAGTCCCGGTTTTGATACACGAGACACTTTATGAACCAAACCACAGTCGATCAACCAGGAAAGAGCTAACTCGTAATCCTTAGCTCGAGCACCAGACTTTATAATACTATAGACAAACTTCCTGTTTTCCTTGGATAGTTGTGAAGGAATAGAATTCCATAGCATGCGTATCCTTGGGACAATATCATTAGGCGCATGTTTTGAGAAATCCTGTTCATAGGCATTTAAGATATCAATTTGTATTTTTCTGGCTTCGTTGTAATTGGCATGTTGTGAAAAATGATCAACTACTTCTGGCATTCCGCCGATAAAGTAGTATTGTCTTAGAGATTCTATATATTTCGATCCGAAAGAGTTGATGAGATGCCAGTCTTGCTGATATAGTAAATTCACTAAGGCCTCTTGTCCCATAGCATTTAGGAACTCAGTATAACTTAATGGGTAAAGGTCAAGGAATTCAACTTTTCCAACGGGAAATGACGTCGTTCGATTTAAGGCAACTCCAAGTAAAGAACCAGCCGCAACAATGAAGTATTCAGGGGCATTTTCATAAAAATATTTTAAACTAGTAAGTGCGCCGGGAGCTTCTTGGATCTCATCAAAAATAATTAGCGTATTTTGAGGATGGATTTTGAATCCTACTTCGATTTCTAAGGATAGGACTAACTTTTCAATATTAAAATCTTGATCAAATAGCCTGGAAAGTGTTTGGTTACTCTCAAAGTTGATATAGGCGACTTGCTCGAAATGATCCTTTCCAAAGGTTTTCATGATCCAGGTTTTTCCAACTTGTCGAGCACCTCTTATAATGAGGGGCTTTCGTTTGATTTTCTTTTTCCACTGGACAAGATTTTTTATAGGATCTCTTTTCACTAATCAAAATTATATTTTTGTATAATAAGGTTATACAAAAATAGACACTTTTTACACGAACACACACGTTTTTACGTACGACTTTGTGTAGTAAAATACATTTTTACGTACGACTTTATGTATATCACAACGTTTTTACGTACGACTTTGTGGATTTAGCATGTATTAAAGACAACATAGATTTTTTAGAAGATCAACTTTTCATCATAATCTACAAGACCATGATACAATGTCAATAGAAGAATTAGCTTAAAAATTGTGTCCTCAACTCCTCTATCTCAAGTTGACCAATAGGGACTATATTTCCCAAAGATTGTGCAAGAATTAACGATTGCGCACTAAACTCCGCTACCTCCAGTCGGTCGAAGGTATTTAAGAGCTGATCTCCGGTAACAACAATGCAATCATTGTTGATGATTGCTGTTGGTGTATCTTTAGTGATTACCCTAGAGACCATTTTGGTGTCTACGAAGTGATCACCAAACTTTATGCGAGCAACATCTTGTAAAAAGATCCAGCTTTCAGGGATTGTCCGTACATCAAAATGGGTATCACAAACGCCGAAGGCCATGACATGAGGAGATTGGGTAATGATGATAGAATTGATTTCTGGATGATCTTTATAGATCTGCTGATGAAGGTAAACGGCTCTACTCGGTAGTTTGCCTGCTTCCCGCTTACCGTCTTTTATTTGCACAATATCCTTATTCTTAATGTCCCATCTAATCTTATCCGTAGGGGTGATCAAGAAATCATTTCCTCTCCATCTAGCAGAAACGGTTCCGTACGACCCAATCATCAGATTCTGATCACAAGCGCGCTGCACCATTTTGGTGATTTTAGTCCTAAGAGATAGCTCATCCGAAGGGTACTCTACTTGCCTTATTTCTGGCATTTGGTTGGGAATAGATTCTTCAAATGCTCTAATTTGCTCATTAGAAAGAAGTTTTGGCTTCCCTATGGTCGAAGCTCCCACAAGTGTTTTAGAAGTAAGCTCTAAGGTTTCAAAACGGTTATACGCATCTTTCAAATCACTTCCTCCTACGACTACGCCATGATTCTCCATGATAACCGCATTAACCCCTTTGGCAAACTCAGCAGCGATTTTCGCTCCTAATTCCTCACTTCCTGGCATGGCATATTCTGCATAACCAATAGGTCCACAGACATGTTTGGCTTGAGGAATTACATTGGTATTTGGGATCTGTCTTACGATGCTAAAGGATACCAAGGCAGGAGGGTGGGCATGTATAACCGATTTAATATCAGGTCTGATGTCGTATATGGCTTTGTGAAAAGGGAACTCAGAGGATGGCTTGTGCATCCCGACAGTTTCTCCTTCTGCTGTAACTTGGATAATATCCTTACGAGTAAGCGAACCTTTATCTACTGCAGATGGTGTTACCCAAATATCTCCAGATGATTCTTTAATAGAAATATTACCCCCTGATGTGGTGGTCATACCCGCTTTATAAATCTTATCAATGATTTGGGTAATTTGATCCTTGGGATGGTCTAGTATTGGATCTATCATAGCGAATACTCTTTGTGAATTTACGTATTTGATTCACTGCAAAGGTGGCATGTATACGTGTATGCAAGCCTGATCTATGTCATACCCATGTCCAATTTATGTTACCGGTTTTACTTCAACTTGAGTTCACTAAGTATTTCGACCCTGAGCTCATAGAACCCTAAGTTTGGAGGCTTATTTTACTTTTATAGGTATTCGATTTGTTAAAAAAGATCTCGAAAGAGCAGGAATCACCGACATACGTCACTTTAATTTGAGCAGAGCTGCTAGTAAAACTAGTTGCCTGTATTGAACCAATTTGGCGGAGGGTTTAAGTGGAAAACACTTAAACCAAAAGGGGGATATTAGTTTCTAGATTGTTTTAGAACATATTGCATATTTTCCTATGACTACCAGCTATGATGGGTGGGGATTAGAAAGCACTAACCAACCTTTCGTTTATAGCCATACTGTTGTTTAATTCTATTAATTGCGGCTGGATTTTCCGATCTCACGACAATTTCCAAGCCGATTAACCCCCATTCATTCATCAGTGTCTGATATACACTCATGTTTTATTGCCAAAAGGGTTCGATACAAGATGAAATAGTAAAAGAAAATTGAAATAGCAATCTCTATGAAAATAAGTGATCGGTCAGTTGAGTACCAGTTTTCGTTGTGATCTGTGCAAGTCAAGTATTCTTTTCCATTTGCGAAAACTGAATAGACAACAACATTTCCAATATTCGAGTGGGTATACATATTTGAACGCGTTGTTATCTGGATTGAATCAGAGTAATCAACGTCAGTCAAAAAGTTGTTTGTCTCTAGCTTGTCATAGGTAATACACGAAAAGATAGAGTTCGGATAGGGTTCAAGCTTAAAGTCTATAGAAGTTGGTCCGTAATCTCGTTTTGATTTGAAAGGAGCTTTTGAAACCACTCCGTTTATGGTCTTCAATCGTTCACAATTGACAGAGTTAGGATTCAAATTTAGAAAGGTTAATCGGTATAGTAAAAAGCCAAAAAAGACTATAATGGTTAGATCGGCCTTTGTGCGGTGCTTAGACATAGCTATCTTGTTTAGTACCGAATGGGCTTTCCAGTAGTTTTTTAGAAGAGGAGTTAAAAGAGATGAGAAGGACAAAACCAATAGGAAATAACCCAAATATTGATTTTTTATATTTTCATTTTCTGGTTCAGGATTCAGAACAATGTAACCATAAGCAAAAAATAAAATTGACCCGGTAAATCCTAAAAAGTTTATTTTGAAATTTGAGTTTTTCAATTTTGGTATTTAGTATAATAACATATTATGACGATGATCCTAAGTAGAGTTTATAGAACAATTGGATATGTCAAAACTCGAGCTGGCATACTTTCTCCATTTTCGTAACTTTCTATAGTTAGGTTATCACTAACTAGTGATTTGATACCAACTGACAAAAGGTTTTCCTCACCTAATGGTGTTGCCTTAATATCATTATCGGTATATTCAATAGTCCAGCCACTAGCATTGTTTATTTCTAACCATGAATTTTCGATGTCTCCTACATTTTTGAATAAAACAAAAACACTTGAGCAATATTCGCGAGATATGACTACAAAATAATTGTCTGAGGTGTTTAGACTGGCAAAATTGTTTTCAAGATCGAGTAAGGTAGGTTCAGATGAAATACCATATTCGATATTCCAGTAATATTCATTGAGTTCTTCTACTTCCCATTTTATAGTTTTGATCACAGGATTTGTAGCCTCATTTTCCCATACTTTAATCGTCAAGGCCCCTTGAAATAAATCCTTTAAATTGACGTTCACATCGAAATAGTTTCCATTTGAAGTGGCATCGAAGTAATCGTTACCAGACTCGAAGATAGAAGTGGATAACGGGGCAGTCGCTAATTGACCAGATCCCAAATCGCAGCTTTTATCTGATATAGTCACTTCAACTCTAAGTTTAGAAGTTACTGCCAATTCTGCCGCTACGCTATAACTGCCAAATTGATCAAAAGTCAATATTGTACCATCTTCCATGGCTAATAGGTTATCACCATTTATTCCAGAGGTAGGGTAAGATATTCCAGATTTTGATTCGTCCGAATCATTATTTGAATCAGTTATTTGGCCAGAATCATCTTGGTTATTTATATCTTCTACTTCGTCTTTATCGCTACATCCAACGAATGCTACGATCAACAATAAAAATGCAACTTTTCTCATAAAACACACTTAAAAACCTCTTAGTGAGGATAGTATAAAATTAAAATAAAATTTCATTCAAAGTATTTCTACAAAGAAACTAAATGGTTAACAACTAAAATCTACTGTAGTACTCTTGCTAATATTTTATATAGAATCCATAAGATAATTACACAAAAGAGTTAATTTTAACTGCGTATTGCTAGATTTCGTAGCAGCTCTTAAATAGACTTTATATAAATTAGATGCTGCAGTATATACAAAGCGCTTGGTGCATGTAGGGCTGAAATAGTTCGAAAATTAAATGACGTTTAACGAGTAGTTCACCGGCAACAAGATTATGATTGGCTCCTGCTGGTTAGAGGAAGCCAATCTAACCTTCATCATTAATAGACCTATTTTACCAAATGATTTTGAAGCTTATCTACGCTCTCACAACATAGTTGTTCCATCACTTGCTGTAGCTGTCTGCGTAGTAAAGCTATAACTTGTTCCCCACCGTTTTTGCCCATAGCTGCTACACCGTACATAAATGATCTACCAAGGAAAGCGAATTCTGCTCCGTTGGCAATTGTACTAGCGATATCTGGACCAGTTCTTACACCAGAGTCCATTGCCAAAGCAATTTTACCTTTACACTGTTCAGCGATCTCTTTTAGTGCCCCAACAGCGGACTGTCCATGATCTAGTTGTCTACCACCATGATTGGAGACCAATACTCCGTCCAATCCTAGATCAATAGCATATTGTGTATCTTCCACAGTAGCTGCACCTTTGAGTACGATCTTACCTTTCCATTTGTCGCGGATGGCTTTAACGCGATCAGTGCTTAGCTTACCATGAAATGTCTTATTCATAAAAAGTCCTAAGTGCTTCAAGCTCATTCCCTTAGGGATATATGGTTTAAGCGTTTTAAACTCAGGTTGTCCGTGAAACAAAGTACTTAACGCCCAGTTAGGTCGACTCATAATTTGTACCATGTTTCGGACCGTGATTTTTGGCGGAATCGAAAGTCCATTTCTGATCTCGCGGGCGCGATAACCAAAGGAAGGAACATCGCATAGGATAACGAGTGTTTCGTATCCTGCGGCCTCCATTCTTTTCAAGATATCATCACGAAGAGACTCTTCAGCTGGATGATAGAGTTGAAACCAGGCATTACCTTCCGTGATCTCTGCTACTGTTTCCAAACTCGCTGTACCTACGGTACTCAGAATGAAAGGGATATTATTGTTAAATGCTGCTTTAGCCAATATCTCGGTTGCTCCAGGCCACATTAAGCCTTGAAGTCCAATAGGAGATATCCCGAAAGGAGCATCATATTCTTTGCCTAGAAATGAGGTTTTTAAAGAAATATCCTGATTACCTCTTAGATAATATGGCTTTAGTTGCGTTTGACGAATCTCGTCAGTGTTTCGCTTAAGGTTTACTTCATTATTACAACCACCCTCTAAGTATTCCAGTGCAAAGCGAGGAATTCTTTTAGCCGCTTTATCACGAAGAAATGATATGTCTGGATATTCAGGATTTATTTCGTATGCCATTCGACTAAGGTTTTATGCTACGGGTTCATGGAAATATTCGGATAAGATTTCTATCTGTTTGTCATGCTCCAAGATATCCATTGCTGCACCTAATGCAGAACCAATTGGTAACATAATTGGTTGTACATTTTTATCAGAAAAATGGTTTCGAAGCAGTTTCATATAGACATCGTTATCAATAAATCCACCGTCAATGTAAATTGTGTTAATGTCTTCGCCTTTTAAGGCTAGGTTGATGCAATTGATTTGCAGCTCTACCATCTCTACCATTAGACAGTGAAACGCCTCATTGAAGGTGCTAAACTGACTTAAATTGGATTGGGCTGGCTGCTGGCGATTAAGTTTGATGTGCTCAAACTTAAAGTTATGTTGATCTTCAGATTTGTATTGTTCCGCAAGGGAAAGGTCAAATTGTACTTTCTTATGATCGTCCTTATCAGCGTTAAAGTGTTCTGTTAGGACGGAGACTTGGTGACTATACTCTTGACCTAAGAATAGTCTTGCTGCACGAACTGTCGCACCATTCTTGCGCATGAAATTCAGACAGTCGTTGCTCAAGTCAGATGCCGTTAAGTTACTCTGGGAAAATGGATTGATGGTGATGCTCCATGTACCAGTAGAAACAAGGATAAACGGATCTTCATTGTCCACTAAATAGGGGACAAGAGCCGATGAGCTATCATGAATACCAGCACCGAAACGAATCATCTTACCTTCAAACTCAGTTAAGAAACCAGAGTTAGCGCCTGTAATAGGAGGTAAGATCTTATCAATACCTTCATCATGAGCCCATTTGTGGTAGTTCGTATTCTCGAAATCCCAGAGTGCAGTATGACATCCAATACTGGTGAATTCAGAGATAGGTAGTCCAGTAAAAATGTAGCTAAGGTACTGTGGAAAATGGAGCGACCATTTTACCTTTTTGAAAAGTTCAGGTTTGCAATATTTTAGATAATACAACTGCAAACCTGAATTAAGCATTTCCAAAGAAGGGGATCCTGTTTGATGCGCGATCGTTTCAGGTTCTCCATGCTTATCATAGAATGATTGTAGACAATCCTCTGGAATAGGCTTGAGATAATTATATAATTCCGTAACAGGTTGGCCCTCTTCGTCTATATGAACGAAGCTGGCACCATATGTAGAGAAGTTAACCGCTTTGATATCATATTTTCCTGCTTTGACATGATTGGCCAAAACCTCTTTCATCCAAGCTACCATGCTGGATAAGTCGTCACATGGGTAGCCGTCATCATCTGTTATTTCTTCAAATGATTGGTACTCAGTATGTACGACGTTTAGGCGTTCGTCGAACAAAAAGAATTTTTTGTTGGTTTTACCGATATCAAATATTGCGATTACGTTCATTACAGTCCGGTTGCTACGGTTTTTTCTCCTCTTTCTGAAATAAATTTGTTTCTAACCTCTTGAGCTCTGTAGAACCCAACTGGATCGATAACACCACCTTGAGAGATTCTAGCTTCTCTAACTAATGATCTTACGTCTGTTCTATAAGCTTCTTGAAGAATTTCTTGAGCTCTTACTACATCGCTTGAAAGTCTAGCTTCTTCTAGTGCTACTCTATCCACGATTAAGGCCTGAGCGTATGCCAAGTGAATTGCTTCTAAGCTCTGCATCAAGTCTTCCATAGGATCCTTCACGTTGTGACTAGCGTCAATCATCCATGCTGGATCAGGATTTTTGTTAGTAGCTTTTTCTAGGCCACTTACTAATTCGTTGAAGATAAGGAACAATTGGTAAGGTTTTACACTACCCACAGTTAAGTCATCATCACCGTATTTGCTATCGTTGAAGTGGAAACCACCAAGTTTACCTAACCAGATAAGTGTTGAAACGATTTGCTCAATGTTAGTATTTGGTAAATGGTGTCCTAAGTCTACAAGGCTGTAGGCATTTTCACCACAATACTTCGCTAGCATGTGTGAAGTACCCCAGTCTTGGATCACGGTAGAGTAGAAGTTAGGCTCATACGGCTTGTATTCTACGAATAGCTTCCAGTCAGAAGGCATGTGATTGTAAATTTCAATCAAGCTATTCATCGTGTTCTCAAGCGCTCGGCTGAAGTCCATTTGACCTGGGAAGCATGATCCGTCTGCTAACCATACGGTCATACTCTTAGAGCCAAGAGCATTACCAATATTGATAACGTCTTGATTATGTGCTACTGCTTGGTCTCTCACACTTTTATCGACATGACAAAGTGAACCGAATTTGTAGCTGAAGCTTTGATTCGATTGATCTTGGAAGGTATTAGAGTTAACAGCGTCAAATGATAAACCATTTTTAACGGCTAATTCTTTAATAGCATTTGTGTCCGATGGGATATCCCATGGAATATGAAGAGATACCGAGTCAGTTGCTTGTGTAAGCTGATGTAACAAACCGATATCTTCGATTTTTTGTTCTAACGAGGTAGGTTCTCCTCCGATCGAGAATCTTCCAAATCGTGTACCACCAGAGCCTAATGCCCAACTTGGAACGGC
>CAYMST010000043.1:0-24208 GCA_964393115.1 uncultured Roseivirgaceae bacterium
CCCGAACAAAGGGTAGTAAAGAGTTCTGAATGCTCAACACACCACGTCTTTTTGAAAGTCAAATAGAGATTGAGAAGCCCTTGGTATTAGTACCTTTATCACTTTATCGAATTAATCAATGTAACATAAAATGGCACTTTAAGTGGAGTTTAATACCAAATATGATATATCATGTTGCGTTAGTTCTCGTCAGTGTTTTTCTTTTTCAAGGCAAAAGATACAGGCCTAGCAACGCTCTAGACATTTTGATATTCAATCCGTTATCATATCGCTAACCAAGCAGGTATTTCAAGCCAACATTATTACGACTTGTCAGATCCCATTAAGAACTTCAGGTATAGGTAATTCACTCAATGAACTTTTTTCCAAAAACCCACGTGAATTACAAAATAATTCCAATAATTTTAGGTTATAATTTCAGTATACTTGTTGAACAGAACTACATATTAATCTTGTTGACTTAAAATGCATACACAAAAAAATAGAATACCATATTCAGGTATTGCCTACATATTTATAAATTGAAATTGTTTTTTGAATCTTAATTATATTAATCATGAGTTACGTATCAAGAGGTCTTGCAGCGTTACCGTTTGGTAACCTTATTGGTGCACCGATGACCTCAGCAATTGAAGCACAAAGTGCAGCAGCCCAAGCAACGGTAGATTTTATTGAAAAAGTAGGTTTTCAACATGATCCCGCAAATGCTAGTGATCCTTTTTTTCAAAATGAAAATTCCGATGCCAAATTCGGAAATGTTAGAAACGTCACCTTTACTTACAAAAAAGTCAACGAGGAAGATGAGGAGGTGAATGCAACACTCACTGTCCCTATTTTAACTATTGTACCTATTCCTTTCTTGAGAATTGAGGAAATGAACATCGACTTCATGGCAAAAATGAAAGAGTCTCAAAGGTATAGTAGGTTAACTAAAAGTGAATCAAAAGGAAAATACTCCGCTAAAGTAAGTGGTGGTTGGGGACCTATTAAATTCAGGGCACAGGCAGATTATTCTAGTCGTCATTCTTCGTCAACGGAGTCTAACTCTCGTTACCAAACCGAAGCTACAATGAATGTATCCGTTAGAGCCGTTCAGGATGAGTTACCGGCAGGACTATCACGAGTGTTGAGTATTATGGAAGGGGTTATAAAAGAAGATCTTGGAGGTTCAGGTTCTTCAGGCTCAAGCAGTAGTAGCTCCTCAACCTAAAACATGACCCAACAGATTTCCAATGGAGAGGTTAGAACTTTGGTTTTGGCCTGGTTAAATAATCTCTCCAAGGAAGAAATGTTAAAATTTTTCTGGGTTTACCGTGTGTATCAGAGAGAATATGAGCTGGTATCGGGCGACCAAACAGCTGTTTTTTTCGATACTCCACTAATCGATAAGATAATGGAGTATCGATCAAACAACGGTGACTTCACATCTGTATTTGAGCTTTGGGAGTCGGGAGTCGGTTTAAGACAACATGTATTCCATCTTCAAACACAAGCAAGAGAAGCATTGTATAAAGCCCAGTACTCTAACAGATCCATGAATGGTCCAAGAGACTTAATTCATAATCTATATCAAGAAGGTTTTGGCGTATCATTCCCAAAGCTTATTGATGCACTATCGGAGCAGCTACGGCTCATTCAAGCAAAAGCCGACGATTTCTACTTGAAACCAGAAATGGAACTTACAATTTCTTTACCTTGTGTTATGATGACTACAGACGAAAAGTCTATAGCGAACATATTAGAACCCGAACATATTCATGAGGTAAGATACCAACCATGGGCCCTTATGGCTCATCATGAAATGGTTCATAGAAATCTAGTAGTAAGTAAAAACGGCTTACAAAAAGTTACAAAACATATCGAAATTAGAAGCGAAATAGTTGATTAAAATATATGTCACAATTACATGAAGTAGTCGGCGTATTACTACGAGACCTCGCACAAGCGCGGTACACCGCTGATGTGTATTCTAGAAACATTAGTAAAATATATAAAGACGATGCGGTTTTACGGATATTTCCAGTTCCCAGAACCGAGATAAGAGACATTGAACTAGATCTTAAGATGGC
The DNA here is from genome assembly GCA_964393115.1 of uncultured Roseivirgaceae bacterium. Taxonomy (GTDB): domain Bacteria; phylum Bacteroidota; class Bacteroidia; order Cytophagales; family Cyclobacteriaceae; genus CAYMST01. Next base: position 2,070 of record CAYMST010000043.1, read on the forward strand.
GGTCGGGAATGTGGAAATCGATGAGAACCGAAGTGAAAATAAGGAATGGATCTATGATACGATGTTCAAAAAATATTCACCTATTCTTGTAGGAATAACTGAATCTATATTATTCTCTATGGATGATCAAAACTTGGTGAATAAATTAAAGAACTTAAGCGATCCACTCACCCCATATTCAACATTCAATAGTATGTTGTATTGGGCAATTATACATAGGTGGAAAGAATCCCTCAGATCAGATATTGTTGAATTATATAACGCGTCCAATGAATTAGATATCAACCAAGCAATTCGTGACATGATATATGCGTTGGAAATTAGAGTGATTTTAACGAACGATCAAAGCATTTGGAATGGATTCCCTGAACCAGAGAATGAATTTAAGGAAAAAACGATTATACGCAGATTAATCGAGGAGGTAACTCAGGAATTAGAAAAGATGAAGGCAGAGTCCAAAATATTACTAGATAGCTCGACTGAATATAAAGTAGAGGTGGATATTTCTGACGACAAGCTTTTAACCCTTCCCACTAATTCCTTAAGTTCAGTTAAAATCAATGCAGGTGTCAAAAATTACATCTGGTCTCATGTCGGCGTAGGAGAAGATGGAGAACCAATTCGACAACTGAGTCCAGAATAACTTTAACCTAAAGAAATCATTATGTCAAATAATAGAGAAGCCGGAGCAGCGGTAAGCGAACTACGTTCATTACCATTACATCATTTAGTAGGTGCACCCTTGCTTGCCCTTGTACAAGCGCAAACGCAAGCGGCTCAAGCAACAACAGAATTCATTGAAGAAATCGGGTTTAAAAAACCGCCTACTTCAGAAGGGAGTGATGGGTCAGTAGCGAACCTAGAGACAGAGAGCTTTGGGGAACTCCGAATGGTGACCTTTAATTACCAAAAACCAAATGAGTTTGGTGATCTAGAAGAGTATAGTGTTCAAATACCCTTATTGTCATTGGTGCCTATCCCTGCCATACAAATTAAAGATGCCGAACTGGATTATACCATCAAGGTAACTGATGTCATTAATTCTAACACCCGTACCACCCTTAGTAATCGAACTTCACAATCTGAGGAAGATTGGCTTTCTAATGAAAGAGTCGAATTTAGAGCGATAATGGGAGCCACTCAGGTCAACAGCAAGCAAGAAAACCTGAGCCTTAATTACGGTGTTAAGATCAAACTCAAAGCTGAGCAGGCAGAAATCCCAAGCGGTTTGTCATTTTTATTTAATGTTTTGGACAATTCTGCATCCAGCGGGAGCAATACTCCTCCTGATAGTGGGGCATGATCATTTTCATTTACCGATAATAAATACCTTATGACTACTTATTTTCACATCGTTAAACCGGGAGACACATATGATAGTATTGCTAAAAAATACGGATTAAAAATAGAACTCATAAAACCCGGAAACGCTTCCTCCTCTTTGACTCTCGGTACCGAAATACCTTTACCCAGTATCGCCAAACTTCCAATAACGTCAACTTCACAACTACATACTCTTGCTCACTTGAGGGCAAAGCCAGAAAGCAAACAGATAGTTGAAATGACACTTCGGGAGCTTAGGGACACCTCTACAAATCAGGTTACTATTAAAATACCTGGCTCTCCAATAAAAAGTCAGCATATTAAGATTGGGAATAACACCTACAGCTCAATAGGATTATCCCTTGATAATCAAAAACTTAAAAACAACGGTATTCAAATAAATAAACATCAATATACCTTTTTGGCCTTATCCGAGAAATCGGACTCAAAAAAACTATATTTCATAATAAGTTCTGGAGTAGCAATCACATTAGATGAAAAAAAGGATCTAACAAAAATATGGAACTTTATAAGTGGCCAGGAGCGTAATATTTATGGAAGTACCTCAGGAACTTTGTCGTTAGGAGGGTACAAATACTCCCTAGCCCAAATGATTAAAGATTTAGATGCCGTAAGAAAGGATCTTCAGTCTAGAGGGGAATACAACAAACTGACACTCAGAGAAAAGTTCTTACTTGACTTACCTGTAGTTGACTGGAAAATCGGATGGCCATATGCTTCAGCTTTTATGTGGAACTGGTTCAGTAATCAGAATCATTTAGCCCCTGCTCAAGATCCAAAATCTGGAAAGATATTAAAGTTTGGTAATGCCCATTCATACCTCATTAGCAGCGGATGGTTTCAAAAATTTTATGCCAAATCCATCGGAGAAATTAACCATGGAAAGGCTTGGTACCAATCTGAGAATCAAAACATCGCACTAAGGAAACTTTATCAAGACCTAATCAATCTATCTGTAGGCACATCAAAAAGCATACATGTAGGTAAGGACTATCAAAATAAAAGCTCAGGAAACAGTTATTTTGCGAGTTTTAACGTTGGAACCACCAAGGTATTGGAGTTCCTTGAAGAAGACTTAGCAGGTAGTTTTGGATCATTTTCTATGTTATGCTATTTTAATGGGAAAGCAACCAGAATCGATGCGGAAACGATAAACATTGAGTTTAGTGATATCGTGTATAGATTAAATGATAGTTTCGATTTCGACCAAGCTGAGAATTTTTTCATTGAAAACTGGTTTGGTGATCAACCGCTTGGGGTTTGGAATAACTCCATTTTCTCACCAGAAAAACCCAAGGCAGACTTGTTCTCAAGAAATGATAACATTACCAATAAAGACTTTAGAGAGCTTAAAACACATTTAAAAAACTCAGGGAATGATTACTCGATTATAACAAATTATAATCCTATTAAGACCAAAATAAGAGGCATTGAGTTAAAAAAACTTAAGCATTTGTCAGCAATATGGAGAGGGTTTTCCAAAGGAGATCATGACTTCAATGATCTCTGGCAACTAAACTGTATCAGGATTTATACATAAACAACGAAAAAATGAATAGACTTTGGAAAAGATTAAAGAAATGGTTGGTTAGCAAGCTTTCTGATGAAGACCAAAAAGCAACCAAAGTAATCGATAAAGAGCCCAAGAAAGTATCAAAGGCTCCAATGAGCAAAACTCCAGGAATAACTTGTCCAGAATGTACCTATCACTTTCCGGTATCTATTCCAATGCTACTCTCGGGACAAGGTATTGAATGTCCCAATTGCGGGTTGAAACTTAATGTCGATACTGAGGCTTCAAAGCCTTCGTTGGATGCACTTAAGGAGGTTCAAGTGGCCATGGACAAGGCAGAAGCAGCAAAAAAACCAAACTCTCAATAAAAGATAAATGACAACTCATGTAAAGTCTTTTTAAGAGCAGGTATAAAATCCTATAAGGCGTTTTCAAACCAACAGTGTAATATTTTAAGGATCCCACATACGATTGCACCATGGCAGCCAAGGATCATCTATAGAGTCTTAGAGAGCAATTGGAACTTCGTAAGTAGTTCCGATATGGATTCGTTCCAATGCGACATCTAGAGACTGCCAAAAAAGTATTTCTTGACAGCTCAATACAAGTACGTTCCACATAGAAACTCTGGAAATACTCAAAGACATTCCTCAAAAAAGCCATAACCATGTCTTAAAGCATGATTGCTCAAATTGGGCACCCCGTACCCGATTATCACTTAGGTTAGTTTGTTTATCCAATTGGTTGGTCTAGTCATTACTATTCATATGATATTTGATCATCTAGAATATTATATTAAGTACTGTACTAGAACAGGTAATAGGCTAGGTATTTGAGGTAATCTTAACATTATGTTCTAAAAGCAAGAAGAAACAATGAAAACTAAATTTCCATGGTGGATATATGTAATACTAGTTATTACCATCCTAACAAGTCTAGTAGGTGTGTTTGGCGGTTACGTTGATGGCACCAAGTTCTATGCAGAATTTAGCGCAGACCTTTGGTCACAAAAATTAGTGAAGCATCTCGCTGGCATGTGGGCATCAAAAAATGTGGGCATCATTGCGGTCATAGTCTTTTGCTTAGTTAAAAATTACCGACAGGGATTAGCGATGATGTTTTTATTTAAATTCATCTCAGATACTATTGATATACTGTTTATCAACGTCCTTTATCGCGATGGAGACGCTGCAGGAATTGTATCAAATATAATTACTTGGGTAATACTCGGAGGGGCAAGTTTTATTGCCTATCTCTATTTTGATAAAAACACCAAACAATAAGCCTTCACCCATACAAGGCTTTAACAAAGCTTGTCAGGTAATTCCAAGAACCGAAAACTATAGTTTTCGTGGATGAGTTGTGCGAAAGACAATTTATTTATTCAATTATTACAATTAAAGAGTAAAGAAATCAATAGTCTTTCGTACATCCTACCATTATAATTTCATCTAGATACCCCCTTTTTAGACCTCTCTGTAGAAGCAATAGTAAACTATAAAACTATCTAGTACCCATCTCAAAATGAATACCCCATTACATTAAATGGTTCATTTTGGACTTACAGGGTATTTACTTAGTTATTATTAACCGAAAAACTACTCGTAAAAGCGGTTTTTACATATGTACAGTTTCTTTTAACATATGTACAAGTCCTTTTTTTCTCCACATTCAATCTTCGCCTTATCATTCAAGTAGTTATTCCATTGTCTTCTTAAATAAGAATGATAACGAAAAGAATGAAAAACAATTTCAGGAAAGGATGCTGTCATTAGTGGCATCTAACTAATCAACCAATTAAAAATTAACATTTAAACCGTCAAAAAAAAATGAAAAAGCTATTTTCAGTAATCGTAGCGCTCGTCGCCTTCGGATCGGCCTACGCACAATGGACTAACACAAGTAACGGTATTAAGTACTCAAGTAATGTAGGAATCGGAGTTTCATCGCTAACAGGCGAGGATGAACTAAGAATTGACAGATCCTCAGCCAATAGCGGCTGGAATCGCGGCATCAATGTATCATTAGGTACAAATTTTGGTTCTTTTCATGGTACAGTGACATCGTATAGTGGAATCATTGGCAGATACTCTGGCTCCAGTAAAGCAGCAGGAGCAACAGGTATTACAAGAGTAGGACGACTGCACAAAGGACACCCAGCTAGCGCCTACGCATATGGGGCCAACTATGCCGTCATTTTCGAAGATGCTGCGCTTAGCAACTCTTATGCGAACGATGGCAACTACCATATGTCAGGAGTACGGGCTTCTATTGACGGCACCATCGCTTCCGGTGCAAACAGCATTGGTAATAATGGTGTTATCTCAGCGCTAATAGCTGAAGACAATATTGGCACCTCTAAATCTATGGCTGGTTATTTCAAAGGAAAAGTGGGTATTGGCACTAAGAGACCAGGCTCAAATTTGCATGTTAATGGAAATATCCAAACCAATAGCAATCTTATTTTCCTAAAGAAAAATAATGACGCCAATGACGGCATGGGAATCAAAAAAACCAACAATGCCCATATGACACTTTACTCCGATGGAGTGATTTCCTTTCAGGAAAGCGATAACAATGATACAAAAGTCAGTTTCGATCTAAATAATGGCTTATTTAAGTTCGAAGGAAAAATCGAAGCCAAAGAAATCGAATGTAAAAATGTGGGTGCAGACTATGTTTTCGCAGATGATTATCAACTAAGGTCTCTCGCTGAAGTTGAAAAATTCGTAACCGACCATGATCACCTTCCGGGGATCGCCCCAGCCTCAGAAACTGAAAAAGGAATCAATGTTGGTGAGTTCACGGAAAAATTACTCGAGAAGATCGAAGAATTAACGCTCTATACAATCGCACAGGAAAAAAGAATCAATAAGCTTGAAAGTCAACTAAATGCTCAATAATAGAGCCCTATTCTTTTAATCATTAAACCAATGAAATTATGGGGATAAGACTATTTCTATTAACCTTATTAAGTATGTCAACTGCGCTCATAAATAAGGTCAATGCGCAAAGCTTTTGTAACACTCCACAGGAATCAAGTAATATTGATCTCTTTAACAACAGTGCTAGCTTAGTACAGGCATTTGATCAATACACATTGAAGATCTATGTCCATGTCATACGAAGGTCAAATGGTACTGGAGGACAAACTGCATCATCGGTTAATCAAGCTGTAGACGTTTTAGATGCAGACTTTAATCCACATGGGGTCTACTTTGAATGGGACGGAACGATTGACTATATTAACAATGACGGTTACTATTTCTCTCCAGGAAGCAATATTTTTGGTGTCAACAATCATTCTGACGGTATAGACATATACCTATTCCCTGATGACGGTATTGGTGGAGGATTAGCGAATGGAGTTGGTGAGTCATCTGAGTTCTTTGTATCAGGATCATGGAATGACGGACTACCACTAGCTACTTCCCATGTCATCTCACATGAAATGGGACATGTTATATTTCTTTGGCACACTCACCATGGCACTGCTTACGAAGGAGGGGACCCGGTCCAATGTCCAGAGCTTGTCAATGGATCAAATGGCTCTACTTGTGGAGATTATGTAGATGACACTCCTGCCGATCCATTTCTAGACTTCAATGTAGACGGAAGCTGTAATTGGTTAGGGACAGGCACTGATGCTAATGGAGAAAGCTACACTCCGGACGCGGAGCAAATAATGGCCTACACCGAACCAAGCTGTATGAGTCATTTATCCAATGGGCAAGGTATAAGAATGAGACAAGCCATTGCTACTTTACCTCATTTGATAAACGCCACTGTTTCTTCTGGTAACTGCTCACCTAATTTAACTTTATCTTCGGCAATTATCAACGGCACACACAGCTTCTTGGCTGCTAACGCCATCGTTTCTACAAGCCAGATTAGTGGAAACGCTGATGTCATATATGGCGCGAATAACTCAGTAAAGATGAACCTGGGCTTCAAGGTTAGTGCTGGAACTCATTTTCATGCATCACTCAATGGATGCTCTGGGTCATCGGCTCGTGAAGTCACACCAGAGCGTATAGAAGGACAGCTTGCAACTGCGCTCGACCAGAGCGTAGAGCTATATCCAAACCCAACGAAAGGGTCATTTAGTTTGAAAATGGACAAACAGCAGTTTCCTGCATCATTTGCCGTTTATTCGATTTCTGGTAGCTTACTTCAGCAAGGTGTAGTCACGGATACCCATCAAAAGGTATTGGTGAAATCAGCTGAAAAGGGTAGTTATTTAATAAAAATAACAGGAAAAAACAGTTCGTTTACGCGAAAGCTGGTGGTCGAATAAACACTTGCTCTCAACATTATATAGAATCCATATGATCATTACACAAAAGAGTTGGTTTAAGCGATGTACTATCAGATTTTATATCGGCTCTTAAATAGAATTTATACACAAGGAATGACCATTTAAACAAAGGGACCGAATGCCGGTCCCTTTCTCTTTCTAAACACCTTAGCGAATCAGCGTTTATGTAATATCTATTTCACGAGTAGGCTGAACCAAACCTCTATTTCTTAAATAAACATCGGAGAACTATTCTTTCAGCGACAGTAGCTCCTGCTCCTCAAAATCTCCGTTTCATTTAGTCCCCGATACTTTCCAAAGCGAGTTTATTAGCTTGAATTATCTTATCTAACTCAGCATCCTTGATCGCGTCAGAGACAAACAGTGCTTCAAACTGTGATGGAGCCAGGTAAACTTCTTGATCTAACATTGCTCTAAAGTACTTGCCAAACTTATTCAAATCACACTGCTTGGCCTCGTCAAAGTTAGTTACTGTCTGATCACCAAAAAATAGTGTAAACATAGACCCTACCTGATTGATCGTATAGTTTAGGCCTAGTGATTTCAAGTTTTCCTTTATCCCATCAACGATCTTCGTTGTAGTTGCATTCAATGAAGTATATAGACTTGGTGTGCTATTTAAGTATTCCAACATAGTAAGACCTGCTGCCATAGCCACGGGGTTACCAGAAAGTGTTCCCGCTTGGTAAACCGGCCCTTGAGGAGAAACAAAATCCATGATCTCCTTTTTGCCTCCGTAGGCTCCTACTGGCATACCTCCACCAATAATTTTACCCAACGTGGTCATATCAGGCGTAACACCAAATAACTCCTGTGCACCTCCCTTCGACAGTCGGAATCCCGTCATAACCTCATCGAATATCAACACAATATCATGTTTATCGCAAAGCATGCGAAGCCCCTCTAAGAATCCTTCCTTTGGAGCCACACACCCCATATTCCCAGCTACCGGCTCAAGAATTAATGCTGCAATTTCACCCTGGTTACGATCAATGACGTTTTCAACTGCTTCTAAGTCATTAAACGGCGCCAGTAAAGTATCTTGTGCGGTTCCTGCCGTGACTCCTGGACTATCTGGAGTCCCCATAGTTACAGCTCCACTACCAGCAGCGATCAAGAAGGAATCCCCGTGACCATGATAGCAGCCTTCGAACTTTATCACTTTATCTCTACCAGTATATCCCCTTGCTGCCCGTATCGCGGACATCGTGGCCTCGGTGCCTGAGTTTACCATTCTCACTTTTTCAACACTGGGCACCATATCGACGATTAATTCGGCGATATCCACTTCTCGCTTGGACGGAGCTCCAAAAGACAAGGAGTCTTTGATAGCTATTAAAACAGCTTCTTCAATAGCCTCATAGCCATGACCTAAAATCATAGGTCCCCAGGAATTGATCATATCAATGTACGCATGACCATCCTCATCATATAAGTAAGCCCCTTTGGCCGACCGAATAAACAATGGATTTCCACCTACTGCCTTAAATGCCCTTACCGGTGAATTGACCCCTCCGGGTATGTAGTTCTGCGCTTTTTCAAAAAGCGATTTACTGATTCCTCTATTCATCTATTTTACTCTAACTAGCTCATCGTTATCAAGCTTCACGATAGGCACAACCTTATTATCCTGATAAACACCGTATTGCATCCCTTCGAAAAGAACTCCTGGGATAATCTCGTTTTCGAAAAATCCTAACTGAATGTACCTACCAAACTTAGAAAACAGTCTTCCTGTCACATTTAGTAGTTCGAAACCAACCATCGCATTTAAAGATGGAAACTCCCCATATCTCAAGGTATACTCTTCTTTAAAGTTTCTATAGACCTGATTCTCGCGGTTGTAATATAAGGGGCTCACCAAACTCACATCGTGCCTGGACAACTGAGTGAAATTGACCAACTTGTTGGTGAGCCACGACTCATGTCCTACCAGCATCATGTTATCGTCTCGCTGCTCTAATGCACTGACAGCCGTAGAGCCAAGCGCTCCACTAGAAGAGGCAATAAACGTATGGCCAATACTATCTTTAGCAATTGATAAATATTCTACAAAATACTTGGCGGTATCATCGATATTCAAGACTCTTTTATATATCGGAGGTTCTGGCAATTTTCTTAGGGAGTCTAGTTCCCAATGCCGATAATATACTTTTTCTTTTTCCGCCAATACATCTCCTACTACTCGGGCTTTACCTTTTTCTACTTCTTTGTAAATCACAGGCAAGAATCCTGCTTCTTTTATAGCCTCATTATAGGCTGCTGCTACTGTAGAATCCTTACTGTTATCTTCGTAGAATATAGCGCAGTACTTGTTCGTACTTTCACGCATGCGTTGTTTGACAAAATCAACGGAGGCTTCGGCTATTGTATTTCGAGAAGGCTTATAGATGAAAGAAAAGTTATTGCCCTCACTAGGAAGTGTTGATAACGGATTGAACATATTGATTTTATGCTCCTTGCTAAAGGCTTCAACAATATCATGTGGCTCCTGAAACAAAGGCCCAATAATCAAGTCCATATGCTTAAGCTCAGCTTTTTCTAGAATTTTTCTCGTGGACTCACCAGTACGTTTTGTGTCATAAGGATATAACTCTACTCGAATACTATCCTTAGCCAGTGCATTTACCGCAAAATGTATGCCCCGATATAAATCCAACACTAACTTATTCTTAGTTGCCGATATAAGATTCTCATACCCGTCAACCATAAAAGGAAGTAGCAAAGCCACGCGATATACCTTCTCCGTATTACGCTCGACCGAACCAAAAGCGGATAACACCTTTTCTTTATGTCCGTCGTAAATGGCTTTTATCAAATCGAAATCCTTGATTAACGACGTATTCATCGCCAACTCAATAATTCGTTCGGCAACGATATCATCATCAAACTGATAATATAAATTTGCCAAAGTTTCCACGTTATCAAGTTTCCACAAAAAAGTACGAATCAAACGCTCAGCATCTTCCGAAAGGGCCGTATGCCTTAGATATGCCGCATAGGAGAGTCCTTTATCAAAGTTCCCAACTTGAAACTCGTGATAGGCCAGTTTGAAATAGACCTCGTCTACTTGATCGAAATCAGGATACCTGTTGAGCAACTGTACCAGCATGTCTCTTGCATGACCGCTTTGCTTTTGTGCATAAGCACTGAGTGCGTAATAGTAAGTAGCAAACGGTGCATACTGACTTTTCTCATGATAGTTAATCACGTTTTTAAAAGACAAAGACGCCAGCTTATACAACTTATCGTTATAAGCCTTTTTCCCGGCAACAAACTCTTCTTCGGCTGTTTGGGCTCTAGCGGATAAGCATAAGAGCACAAGCAAAATATGAAGCGCGTACTTTTTCATCGTTAATTTTGGGTTAAAATAATCAAGAATCACGGTAGGTTATTCCCACTCGATCGTAGAAGGTGGTTTAGAGCTAATGTCATATACCACTCTATTTACACCCTTGACCTGGTTAATGATGTTATTTGAGGTCTCCGCCAAGAACTCATATGGCAAGTGACACCAGTCAGCCGTCATTCCATCACGACTACTTACTGCTCTCAAAGCCACAACATTTTCATACGTTCTTTCATCTCCCATCACACCAACCGACTGTACAGGTAATAATACAGCGCCAGCCTGCCAAACATCATCATATAAGTCATGAGACTTTAGACCGTTGATAAAGATCGAATCTACCTCCTGAAGTACTCTGACTTTCTCTTTGGTAACTTCTCCAAGAATTCGTATACCTAAACCTGGTCCTGGAAACGGGTGTCTTTTTAAGATTTGAGGTGGTACGTTTAGTTCTGCACCCACAAGCCTTACTTCATCTTTGAAAAGTGTATTAAGTGGTTCTACCACCTTCAAGTTCATTTTTTCAGGAAGTCCACCAACATTATGATGAGATTTAATAGTGACCGACGGTCCATTTACAGAAACTGACTCAATCACATCTGGATAGATAGTCCCTTGACCTAACCAAGCTACATTTTGTATTTTATGCGCTTCCTTGTCAAACACTTCAATGAATACTCGCCCTATAGCCTTACGTTTGTCTTCAGGATCTGTCTTACCGGACAACGCACCGTAAAAATCATCACTGGCATCTACACCAATGACATTGAGGCCTAACCCTTTATACCCTTCTAAAACAGAGCTATATTCATCCTTGCGGAGTAATCCATTATCTACAAAAATGCAGGTAAGGTTCTCTCCTATCGCCTTATGAATCAATACGGCAGCAACAGTAGAATCCACTCCTCCAGAAAGACCAAGCACAACTTTATCATTACCAAGTTGGTTTTTTAATTGATCAACTGTTGACTCAATAAAATGGGATGGAGTCCAGTCTCCTGAGCAACCACAGATATCAATTACAAAATTATTGATGATTTGATGTCCATCCTCCGAATGCGTTACCTCTGGATGGAATTGTATACCAAATGTATCTTCTCCTAATACATGATACGCCGCAACATCTACCGCATCGGTACTGGCTATTATTTCAAACTCCTCAGGCAAACGCTCAATCGTATCGCCGTGAGACATCCAAACCTGTGATCCTATTCCTACTCCCTTGAAAAGAGGAATGGTAGCAGACACAAAAGATAAATTAGCCCTCCCATACTCACGAACCTTAGAGGGCATTACACTCCCTCCAAATGTCTCAGCCATTAACTGAGCACCATAACAAATGGCGAGTAATGGGAATTTCTTTCTGAATTGATCAATATCTACTAGTGGATTATCATCGTCCTTAACCGAACAAGGACTACCAGAAAGTATTATACCTTTTACACCCTCCAGGTTTTCCGGAACCTTATTGTAGGGATGTATCTCACAATATACATTTTGCTCTCTCACTCTTCGCGCAATCAGCTGTGTGTATTGCGAGCCGAAGTCTAGAATTAGGATTTTTTCCGACATGCGGCAAAAATATACGGAATCAGTAAGATAACGATACGAAAAGCAAGGTTTGAATAGCTCACTTTGGCTTTATACATCCTTTTCAAAACGAATTCTACCTCAACAGGTGTAACAGCCCAAAACATCCGCCTTCAACAACTATTTTTACAACTTTTATAATCAATAGATAATCATAATCCCAAATATGAAGATTGGATTAATCTCCGACACACATGGTTTTTTGGATCCAAAGGTCTTCGAATACTTTAAAGCTTGTGATGAAATATGGCATGCCGGAGATATCGGAGACACAACTATCATCCAAGATCTGAATCAGTTTAAGCCAACAAGATTTGTTTCTGGGAATATTGACAATGGCGATATTCGAAAGCTGGTACCAAGCTATCACTCATTCGATGTGGAAGGCAAGTGCGTAATGATTGTCCACATACCAGGGCGTTTACCCTATTACACCAAAGAAATCAAGAGTATTTGGCAAAAACATAAGGTTCCTGATATCATGATCTGTGGGCACAGCCATATCTTAAAGGTCGAGCAAGACAAGAAGAATAACTTACTCTATATCAATCCCGGTGCAGCTGGCAAACAGGGATTTCATAAAATCAGAACTATTATTCGCTTTGACCTGCATGATGGACAGCTATCCAATATGCAGGCCATAGAGCTTGGAAAAAGAGGAGCCCTTTAGTCCTTGATTTGGTATCCACTGACTCCGTAGAAAACCAAGTAGAGATAGCAAAAAAGGGCAACAATAAAAGATAATTGCAGATTAAAGTTATCAGCAATAAACCCTTGCAAAAGAGGCACTATGGCTCCTCCTACTACTCCCATCACCAGCAAACCAGAACCTTGGCTAGTTTGTTCTCCTAGATTTTTTATTGCCAATGGGAAAATACAAGGCCACATAATGGCATTGAAAAGACCAATACTAACCAAAGCCCAGACCGACAGCATTCCACTTCCAAAAACTCCTACAACCACAGCCAATGCCGCTGCCACCGACACCGCTAAAAGTGCTTTAGAGGTTTTTAAGCGATGCAAAAAACCAAATCCCAAAAACCTACCAACCATAGCACCTCCCCAGTAAAAAGACACGTACTTAGCGGCTGATACTTCATCAAGGCCAGCTACACTTTTAAGCCCTAAGAAGTTAATCAAAAAACTACCCACCGTGACCTCAGCACCTACATATAGGAAGATGGCTATTACACCCAACCTCAAATGCCGATGCTCAAGTACCTTCAAAAAACTAGAGGACTCACTTTTCGATTCAATAGGAAGCTGTGGCAATTTGGTCTTGTAGAAGATCATTAACAGTACCAGTACAAAGCAAGCTAACACCACGTAAGGTAACTGGACCACCTCTGCACCTTTTGCACGACCCGCCTCACTAAGAATTAGTTGCGCGCCAATTAATGGACCAATGGTAGTAGCAAAGGAGTTAAAACCTCCTGCCAAGTTTATTCTACTTGCTGCTTTGTCGGGATGTCCTAGTGCTGACAGGTATGGATTAGCCGCTACCTGAAGCAGCGTAATTCCGGAAGCCATTATGAACAATGCCAATAGAAAAATAGGATATAATACAGTAGCAGAAGCCGGTACAAACACCAGACAGCCGGCAATAACGACTCCCAGACCTATCAAAACGCTATGTCGGTAACCATATCTCGCTACTATTTTTGAAGAAGGCAATGCCATAACAAAGTATGCTGTAAAAAAACAAAATTGAATAAGGGTAGCTTCCGTGTAGGACAAACTAAAGACCCTTTTTAAGTGAGGGATTAATACGTCATTGAAGACGGTAATAATTCCGAAAACAAAAAATAGAGAGACCATCAAGGCGATAGCTCCTGTATAGTTTCTTTCGGAAGTAAGGTTTGGGGTTGGCATAAACTTTTTAGCCCCAATATTAAACTATTGGGGCTAAAAACATCAAGTATGACTACTTGAATCTAAAAAATAGGAATAAAACTAATGCTCAGCCTTACTCAGCAGCCTTCTCTTCAGCAGCAGGAGCTTCTTGCTTTCCACCTGCATTAGCAGCAAATTCCTTTTTGATTGCTTCTACATCTACACTTTTCATGACAGGCTTAGCACTCAACCGCTTAATGTTAGCCGTTTTTCCTTTCGCCACAACTCTATTTCTTCTTGCTTTACGATATAATCTTGTCATGATAATTAAGTATTATTCCAAAATGAGGCGCAAATTTAGTAGATAATCAGAAATATTATTAGTCTTTTCTAGATTAAATAGCCTTAACTATGAGAATTACTGGTTGTCGTTATAGAAAGTTATACCATTTGTAGTGTATAATGACGTATTAGTTTACGAAACTGTTTTTTTCTTATTCAAGGCAAAAAACACAGGCCTAGCAGCGCTAGGACGAGGCTTTTTAACGAAGAAGAAGGGGAAAACAGGAGTAAAATACACGTCACTTTATAGTATAAATGGTATTGGTTAAAAGGTGGTTCCAATACCGAATGAAAGTAGTTCCGGAAATCCCACACCAATATTATATCGACTCGTCACCTCTTTTGTCGCTCTTTGGTACCGAAAACCTAAATATCCAGCCGGTGAAAAAGATGTACTCCCCGTGTTTTCTAGGTCTACAAGCGTGACAAAACCCGAATTAAGATCAAGATGAAGGTTTTTCTTGCCTGTAAAAAACCCTATTTTCGGGGTATAGTAGTTTATATCTCCACTAATTGTAAACAACCTACCGGCACCAAACTGACCGTACACAGTCAATGGAATTTTCATATCTCTATGCTCTAGTAAATACTCTAAACTACCACCAATCTGAGCTGCAGGAAAGATGAACCCAAACTGCAGATTTATAGATGTACGGCGAAAAGGAAAATCCGAAGCAAATGGTATTAAAGGCCGTGCAAAAAAATAGTGTGCACACAAGAGTTAGTGTTTTCATAATTTATATGGTTAATGTTGAAGTAAGACATACATAGTTAACTAGAACATATACACCTAATCATCACCTTCACCTTTATGTAGATGATCTTTTAAACTTTAGCGTTCGCACAATCCAACTGAGAAAGTTAAAGAATAGGATTCAATATTTGTTCCTTCGTATATTTTTGCAGCCTGGCGTAAAAAGACGGTATGGCACACCAATAACAATATATCTTTATTGACCATGTCAACAATTTTGCGCTTTATACGAAACGATACAGGTCATAACATAAAAACAGATGCAAGCACCAAGTATTCCAAAGGGCACTAGAGACTTTTCACCAGAAATGATGTTCAAGAGAAATTATCTTTTGAACAAAATTAAAGCGGTATTTGAAAAGTTTGGTTTCCAGCCATTGGAAACCCCTTGCATGGAAAACTTGGATACCCTTACTGGAAAATATGGTGATGAAGGAGATCAGTTATTGTTTAAGGTGTTGAATTCTGGAGATTTTTTATCTAAAACCAATCCAGAAGACTACGCCAGTGGCAGTAAAGCTTTCACGAAGAAAATAGCTGAAAAAGGACTTCGATATGACTTGACTGTGCCATTTGCCCGTTACGTAGTCAAAAACAGAGGTGAAATCACATTCCCTTTTAAGCGCTATCAAGTTCAACCTGTATGGCGTGCTGATCGCCCTCAGAAAGGCCGTTATCGTGAGTTTTTTCAATGCGATGCGGATGTAGTGGGCACTAAATCACTGCTATGTGAAATGGAGATCGTGCAAATGATCACCGAAGCCTATCGTTCTCTAGGGCTCAAAGACTACAGCATTAAGGTAAACAACAGAAAAATTCTGACTGGAATATCGGAATACCTAGGTCAGCCAGGCAAAGAGTCAGAATTATGCGTATCCATTGATAAGCTGGACAAAATAGGACAAGATAAGGTATTTGAAGAATTGGTCCAGAAGGGATTTGAAGAATCAGCATTGTCTCAGCTCACAACCATCTTTTCTTTGTCAGGGACTAATGAGGATAAATTAGACCAGATTGCAGAGATCCTATCAAACCCAACAGCTTCTGAAGGGGCTAATGAACTAAAAGAAATCATTAATAACCTGAAAGCATCCGGTTCCTATGAAAGTGCCCAACTGGATATCGATGTCACATTAGCACGAGGGTTATCTTATTATACCGGCACCATATTTGAAGTAAAACCTACTTCTGTTAAAATGGGCACGATAACAGCAGGAGGTCGCTATGATAACCTTACTGGTGTTTTTGGGCTTCCTGATGTCTCAGGGGTTGGCATCTCTTTTGGAGTTGACAGAATCTATGACGTAATGGAAGAACTGAAACTCTTCCCTGAAGAAAATCTTCAATCTACTCAGTTATTGATCGTTAATTTTGGGGATGACGTACTGGCCGAAAATCTAAAACTGCTGAAGTACTTTCGGGACAATCACATCAAAACAGAGATATTCCCTGAAGCAGCTAAGATGAAAAAGCAATTCAACTATGCCAATAAAAAGAACATTCCTTTTGTAGTAATGGCCGGAAGCGATGAAATAGAAAACCAAAAGTTTGTTCTTCGTAATATGAAAAGTGGCGATCAGGAGTCGCTATCGCAGGAAGATATAGTTACCTCAGTTTTGAAATAACGTGCCAAACAAATGGCATAACAAAATATAAATCAGGATTATGTTCGATATGTTTAAGATGATGGGGCAGGTAAAAGAGCTCCAGCAGAAGATGAAAGAAACACAGGAGTCGCTTGGAACTCTAACAGCCACCGGAGAAGCTGGAGCAGGAATGGTAAAAGCCACTGTGAACGGAAAGCGACAACTCGTTAAATTGGATGTCGATGATGACAGCCTTTACAACGATAAGCAGATGCTGAATGATCTAATTATTGCGGCGACCAACATTGCAATGGACAACATTGACGGTCAGATAAAGGAGCATATGAAGAAAAATACGGAAGGCTTATTACCCAACATTCCAGGACTGGACCTAAACGGTCTTTTTAATAATGGGTAAAGTAAACCTGGGCCTCCCCACATTTACGTTATCTTCAGGAAGCTCAGTAAATGAACGTCATTTTTGTGTTTGAGAAGTACATTTTTGGATCGCCCTTTGAAGGTTCCTATATGTAAGAAACTTATATAGAATCCTTAAATAATCGCACAAAAGAGTTGGTTTGAACGACCTGTTGTTGGGTTTTATATCGAACTCTAAAATAGACTTTATATCATACTCTTGAAGGCATTTTCCTCAGGAGTATGGTATATTCATTAAGTTCCTGGTGAAATGGAACAGGACTACACTGAAAATCTTCCTATACCAATTAGCACATAGGGATCAATTGTTCATAAAGGCGTATTGCACAATATTAGCTCCCATTTTCAGAGCCTTTTGTCTCAACTCCTCTGGATCGTTATAGATCTCTTGGTCCTCCCAGCCGTTACCTAAGTCAGATTCATATGAGTAAAAGCACACCAACCTACCTTGATAAATCAATCCAAACCCTTGGGCTGGTTTGCCGCTGTGTTCATGAACTTTCGGAAGACCTTTTTTAAAAGTATACTTCCCTTTGTATATATCATGTCCAAAAGGAAGCTCGACGAACTCCAATTCTGGAAACACCTTTTTCATTTCCAGTCGCACAAACTGATCTAACCCGAAATTATCATCAATGTGCAGGAAGCCTCCTGCCGTTAGGTATTTCCTAAGGTTTTCTGCCTCCCGAGAATTGAAAACTACATTTCCATGCCCTGTCATGTAGATGTAAGGATATCGGAATAATGAGGCGCTACCTACTTCAACTACATCCTCACCTTCAATTTCTGTTCCCAAATTCTTATTACAAAACTTAACAAGATTCGGTAAAGCTGTTTTGTTAGCATACCAATCTCCTCCTCCACTATATTTTAACTGGGCGAGTTTAACCTGTGCATTGGCAAAAAGTACAATAAGGGTAAAAGGTATAATCAATCCAATTTTTAACCTAAAACTATTCCGAGTCATCGTGCGCAAAACTCTTAAGATTATAGTATTTATAAATGATATCTGCAATCAAACCAGTCCAACCCGTCTGGTGTGACGCACCGCAACCTTCTCCATCATCTCCATTGAAATACTCAAAGAAGGTGATATAATCTTTAAAGTGTGGATCAGTATTGAGTTTTTTACTCTTCCCATTTACCGCTCGGTTACCTTTTTCATCGATTCTGAAGATATTCATTAGTCTCTCGGAGAGTCCTTCAACTACCGTCAGAATATTCACAAATTTACCGCTGCCAGTAGGGTATTCGATTTTAAAGTCATCACCATAGTAGTAGTGGAATTTCAGCAAAGACTCTAGAAGCAAATAGTTTACAGGAAACCAAATGGGGCCTCTCCAGTTAGAATTACCCCCAAAGAAAGAACTGTCCGACTCACCTGGAAGATAGTCCACTCTCAGTTCCATTCCATCAATATGGAAAATATAAGGATTATCCTTGTGGTACTTAGAAAGCGCTCGAATGCCATAGTCGGACAAGAACTCTTTCGGATCGAGCATCTTCTCTAAGATCTTTTTAATTCGAAAGCCTTTTAGCAAAGACATCAACCTGCTTTCTCCAATTCCTGGCTCTTCCCATCGAGACACCATCGAGGCAAGTTTAGGTCGTTTGTCTAAAAAGAATTCTAGTTTTTTTCTAAACTCGGGAAGTTCCTGATATGCCTTGGACTGCAGTGTCTCTACAGCGAAAAGCGGTATCAGACCTACCATAGACCTGATCTTCAGCTTATGCGTTTTATTATCCGGTGTATGCATCAGGTCATAATAGAAGTTTTCGTCGTCGTCCCACAAGCTGGCACGCACTTCTGTTATGCCATTGATCGCTCCAGCGATATAGAGGAAATGCTCGAAAAACTTAATCGCCATATCCTGATATACCGGCGTGATAAGCGCTAAATCCAGTGACATACGCAGCATATTAAGACAATACATCGCCATCCAGCCTGTACTATCCGCCTGTTCTAATGTCGCACCTGGAATGATCGGTTCGTTCCGATCAAATACCCCAATGTTATCTAAGCCTAAGAATCCACCTTCAAAAATGTTATTACCATCTTGGTCAGTCCGATTCACCCACCAAGTGAAATTAATCAGCAACCTATGAAATGCCCTTTGTAAGAAATCATAGTCCGCTTTACCACCGTTAAGCTTTTTATCAATTCTAAATACGCGCGTAACTGCCCAGGCATGTACAGGAGGGTTGACGTTACTAAAACTCCATTCGTAAGCGGGAATCATTCCATTAGGATGCATATAACGCTCAGAAAGAAATAGAAGCAATTGATCTTTAGCAAAATCTGGATCTATTCTGGCAATTGGTATCGTATGAAAAGCTAAATCCCAGGCAGCATACCACGGGTACTCCCACTTATCTGGCATAGATACGATATCATGATTGTCCAAGTGTTGCCAATCACTATTTCTTCCTCCTTTACGTTCTGCTGGAGGCGGTACTCGTCCAGGATCTCCCAGAAGCCATTCGCGAATGTTATAATAATAGAACTGCTTACTCCACATCATGCCCGCGTAAGCCTGACGTTGGATATTTTTTAAATCCTTATCCGTTACTCCGTGTTGAACAGCGTTATAGAATGAATTACACTCATTTAGTCGGTCGTTAACGACCTGATCAAAGTCTTTGAAGGGTTCGAGATTCTTCTTAGAGGTGAATCTAACCTTTATGGTCCTACTTTCTCCCGCCTTCAGCTTAAGCTTATACAACCCACATGCCTTAGTGCCAAATTCCTTCTTGTTAACCGCTTTTTTATCACCATTAACTACATAATCGTTTATACCATCTTTAAAATAATCAGAGGTATTATCTATTTGATATAGACGCTGACGATTCGTTTCGTTATTGGTAAATAGCAGCTCATCCACATCATCATCCATCCAGACTCGAAACTCTGAAAATCGATGGTGACTTAACTTAAAGCAGTTGTCAGCATGCTTGGAAATAGAAGGCATCAGTTTATCCTTGCCGGAGGACCATGTATTTCTAAACCACAGGGTAGGCATGACATATATTTCTGCATCCTCAGCACCACGATTGTGAATGGTCGCCTGAAAAGCAAAGTCTTCAACATCCTTTTTCACATATTCTAAGAAGATATCGAAGTATTCATCCTTATCAAAAAGGCCAAAATCCATGATTTCAAGCTCCTTTTCCTTCTTGCTCTTCCCAATATTTTTACGCACTAAATCCTCATATGGATAACGCTTCTGTGGGTATTTATAGAGCATCTTCATATAAGAATGCGTTGGAGTACTATCTAGGTAGTAATAAAGCTCCTTTACATCTTCTCCATGGTTCCCTTCATAGCCATTGAGGCCAAACAACCGTTCTTTGATAATTGGATCTTCCTTATTCCAAAATGCCCAGGAAAGACAAATGCGCTGTTCATCATCAGAAAAACCTCCAATGCCATCTTCCCCCCAGCGATAGGCTTTACTCCTGGCCATATCATGCGTAACGCTTTGCCAGGCATTTCCATATTTGGAATAATCCTCTCTTACGGTCCCCCATTGCCTTTCGGACAAATAAGGTCCCCATTTCTTCCACGGTATACCTTTTCTCGACTCTTCTAACCTGATATGCTCTAGCGTCATTTCCAGATGTTTTCGTTCAGACTAGTAAATCTATGCCAATTCAGTTTTTTCATACCATCTTCATTAACAAAGGGAGTGTTGATTGAGTTATCTTGCAATTTTTTCATTTTTGGTAATACTTTCTTATCACCTCTTCTGCTGGCTTATTTTGTGGAGTAAACTTAATATCCTTTTCTCCGCCAGCCTTATGATGGCGTGGATACCATTTCCATAAAAATCCACCGAGCATCCAGTCTTCGTTCCAGATTGATTCAAAAAAAGCTCGATAAGCCTTTTTTTGATTGTTAAGGTTTATACGTTTCTCATGACTTTCCCATTTACCTTTAGCAACATAGTCGATACTCTGAAAGCCATATTCGGTAAACAAAATATCTTTATTGTAGCGATTAGAAACTTCTGTCAGTTTCTTAGACACCTCATTCCATGCATTAACCATTTCCTTTTCGTTTGCTTCTTGGAGCTCGTTTACGATGAAATACGCATCAATACCAATGAAATCAACTTGATCCCAAAACGTAATATTCTCGTAATTGTCCCAGTTGGCTGCATAGGTTACTTTTCCAGAGTAGACCGACCTGACTTTTTTGATCAACTCACGCCAATATTGTGGTCGCTTTCGCGCTAGATGGCGGCATTCAGTACCAACCGCATATACCTCAACTTTCGTTTCGGCCGCTATTCTTGCGAAATTTAGGATGTACTTTTCATAGGATTCTTCCCATTTTAAGCAGGCTGCTTCAGAGGTAAAATCTAAATCACCAGGCCACCCATCTCCTACTACCCAGACATGGGGCTTAAGCATGACTTTCAAGCCTGTTTTTTTAGCTTGGTTAATTAGTTTTCTTGTACCCTCACTACGCTCTCCGTACCACTGGGTCGGATGATCAAAATGAACAGTAGGGTCTTCTTTATTGCAAAATGAATACGGAATAATAGAAACCCAATCCGCATTTATTCGCCTTATCGGGATGAACGAGCTATCTGGAATAGTAGAATTAGTGGAAACAAAGCTTACGCCTCCCATTTTTTTGAGCTTTGGTTGTTTGTGCTTCTTCTGGGCACAGGAGTTAACATGCAACATTAGCAATATGGCTATTGCACTTACCAATTGCTTTATTTGAAAGGTCCTTTTCTTATTTTTGCGAGACAGAGAAAAAACAAACTTAGAAGGCATGAAGCAATATTTAGATCTGATGCAATATATATTGGATAACGGCGCCATAAAAGGAGATCGAACCGGAACTGGCACGAAAAGTATTTTCGGCTACCAAATGCGCTTTGATTTGGCTGATGGTTTCCCATGCCTCACCACGAAAAAATTGCATCTGAGGTCTATTATTCACGAGCTATTATGGTTTTTAAAAGGAGAAAGTAACATCAAATACTTAAAGGAGAATAAAGTTTCTATTTGGGATGAGTGGGCAGACGAAAACGGAGAACTTGGACCGGTATATGGGGTTC
>CAYMST010000044.1:0-23930 GCA_964393115.1 uncultured Roseivirgaceae bacterium
AGAAACCAATACAGATATCATTTTACTAGGTTCAGCTGCTAAAATTATTGAGGTACTCAGACTAAATTTGATTTCGTACCTGAGCAAAGTACGGATTTCATATTTTGTACAATAGGTGAAGAGCAAGGGTGGATAGGTGGCATCACCGTCATCATACTTTTTACCATCCTTCTTGTTAGACTAATCAATCTTGCCGAGAAGCAAAAAGCCCGATTTTCAAGAGTATATGGCTACACTGTGGTATCAATATTGTTTTTCCATTATCTGGTGAACATTGGAATGACGATAGGACTGTTTCCGGTAATTGGTATTCCATTACCCTTCTTTAGTTACGGAGGGTCATCGCTATGGTCTTTTACCATCTTACTATTTATCTTCCTCAAGTTAGATGCCCATAAGACCCAAGTACTTACACGTTGATTTACTGGTTTGGGACACCACGAAATTTCTTAAAAACGATCTTAAGAAGCTCTTTTACTTCTAGACTATCCATTTTCCAACTATGCTTTTTAGCGAAATTATTGACCAATAAGTCAACAGCGGCATCAAAGTCCGAGGCTCCTTCGATTTCTGAAAAAGCATGAACCATGTCTGCCTCACTCCCTCGAAATAACTCGTTTTGGAACATGAAACGTTGATTGATATTCAAACTTTTCAATAGCTCTGTAAGCTGAACCGCCTCTAACTTTTCAGCTAGCGTCGTATTTTCTGATTTTAATTGGTCATTGAGCGTTACTTTCGGTTTTTCGAATTTCTTGTTTAAAATGTCTACTTGCTCATCTTGTTGCTGATCGAAGATACTTTCCACCTCTTCTGAGACCTCTTCTTTTTGACCTGTAGCTGTTTCCGCTCCTATCTTATCGATAAACGGCTCTTCAACCTTATTCGTAGTTGGCCGAAAGGTTTCTTTTTTCTGTACTGGTACTCGTTGTACCGGCTCTACAGATTTTGCAACTAATGGCGTTTCCGGGTTAGACGCGCTGATTTTGGGGGGAGAGACAAGCTCGGTATTCTTCTCTGGTTCATCCTCAAATTGTTGATCAAAAAAGCTAGCATCATCTTCAGCGCCAGCTTCAGGTGTCGCAACATGATAAATCATGGATTCCGTCAGCTCGACCAGTTCCGACACCATATTGGTAAACTGAGCAGGGTCTTCCACCAGTATGTCTTCACTTGAAAAAATCTTATCAAGCACAGCAACAGCAAGTTCTTTATTGACCTCATCAGATTTCTCAGCAAGTTCTTCTAACAATTCCTTATAAATGTGTTGGTTTACTTTAATATATTTCTGTAATGACTTAAGCTTCTGATAAGAAAAGCTCTCTTCATCCATTTGGTTAAACTCCGCCCAAAAAAATTCATATGGTGAGAACGTTAAGTACAAGGCATCTTGAACAGCGGCTGTCACCAACACTAGAAAATCTGTTTTATGAATCTCAATATGCTGCGACAAGGTATTCATAAACTGATTTAGTGCTTTTCGAACAGAATCGTGTGAGAAATTAAAATAAGGACTTTTTATCTTCTCACTTTCTTCCTGCCATTTGACAAAAAGCACTTTTAGAATAAAGAAGTTGATCTGTGGAATAGAAGAAAATTTCAATATCTCTTTACCCGTAATAATATCCTTATCAGCAAAAAATATCTCTGCGAGTTTTATTCCAAGACTATTGCTATACGAAGTGATCCCCTGGTGATTTAACTTCAACTGATCCATAACACTGGGCTGCTGTTTCTTTAAAATTAACCTAAACCTACAAAAACTATTTGAACAAAAAATGCTAAAATTAATGGGTTCGTCATTTATTGCTCCTGACTTCAACGCTTAGGTTTTGATAAAGTTCAGCAGATACGAAGTAATCAGACCTGCTAAGAGGTCATTTGTAAAAGATTTCGGAGATTTGCAAGACACGTTAATGAGAGCAGAAGGAGAAAATAGCCATCACCACATGACCCCGCCCCACACTAATGGACGGATAGAAGTGATTTGTGGCTCCATGTTTTCCGGTAAGACAGAAGAGCTTATCCGAAGACTCAAACGTGCCAAAATTGCGCGAAAAAAAATTATTGTCTTTAAGCACTCTATAGACACACGCTACCATGCCCGAGATATTGTCTCACACAATAAAACGGGAATGGAGTCAATTCCGGTGACTCAAGCTCAAGACATCCTTCGGCATGTCTCAGATCACGAGGTAATTGGGGTAGACGAAGCCCAGTTTTTTGATGCTGATATCATCGATATACTTAACCAACTTGCTAATCAAGGGAAGAGAATAATAGTTGCGGGACTTGAAAAAGATTATCAAGCGAACCCTTTTGGGTCATTACCTGTCTTAATGGCTATTGCAGAGCAAGTGACAAAACTTCGGGCGATATGCGTAGTTTGCGGTGAAAATGCTTCATTCTCCTATCGAAAAACAAAAGAAAATACTCAATTACTCGTTGGAGAGGCTGATCACTATGAACCGCGTTGTAGAAACTGTTATTATTTACATGAAACAGAAGATAGAAATTAAGCCATTACTTGTTGCCTTAGTTGCTTCCATAGTGACAATAGTGAGTTTTGCAGAAAATATTCCAGTTGGAACTTGGAGAACTCACTTCAACTATGCAAATACTAAACAAGTCTTCGCTACTCAGGACCGTATATACGCCTCCTCCCAGCTAGGTGTTTTTTATCAAGATATAAACGATAAATCCATACAGGTGGTAACAAAAGCTAACGGACTATCCGATGTAGAAATTAGTGCATTGGATTATGATATTGAATGGGATCTGCTGTTCATTGGCTATACAAATGGAAATCTGGATATCGTGCATGATGGTAGAGTTACGAATCTAGACGACTACAAAAACTCGGATATCATCGCCACTAAAAACATTGTGAATACGTTCTTCTATGACGGCTTTTATTATCTGGTAGCCCAAGCCGGAATCGTTAAGATCGAGGCAAGTAACTTAGAAGTAAAAGAATATATGGATGCCATCGGTCCAAACGCCAGCGAAATACAAATTGTTGCCGCCGAATTATGGCGTGATACGCTATACTTAGTTACTGCTGATGAGCTTTTACGAGCTCCACTCAATCAAAACCTAAACTTATTAGACTTCAACAACTGGACTCGAACAGATAACAGCCAAAATCTCGCTGGACTAGAAGCCACAAAAATTAATTTATTCAGCTATGCTGGAGAGAATGTTTATCTCTGGAATCAAGGAAGCTGGGATGATTTTCAGACTTTTACAAAGCCTGTGCGACGGCTTAAATATTCTGGTGACCATCTTTGGATACTTCGTCAAGATACCCTCATAAGAGTTAATGTAGAATTAAATACCACACAAGTTCCGTTTCCTAATTTTACCCCAAACGACGTGGTGACCGTTGACCAGGAGATGTGGGTCGCTACAGAAAGTAATGGTCTTGTCAATATTGACCATTCAGAAAACACCATTTTACCGAGTGGTCCTGCCAATAATGAGATAGTTAGACTGAAGAATATCAACAACAACTTATATGCCTTATCACCATACTGGAATGCCAACTTCCAACCAATAGAGCAAAGATTCGTCTCTCAGTTTAGTGCCTCTGGTTGGCAAATCGATACTTCTGCTTTGAGTAACTACAGTGATATTACTGCTAATAATGAACTGTTCTTCAGCTCATTTAACGATGGGATATTGAATACTTCAACAAGCGAGCTTATCTCAGCCGAGAATAGTCCTTTTTCAAATAATAGTGGAAGAACCCTTATTTCTGCAATAGCCACAGACCCTCAAGGTGACTTATGGGTAACTGACAACTCTTCTCCGAACTTTTTGTATAAGCTCAACCAAAATCAAGAATGGGAGACCTTTTTACTTCCGGCCTTGGGAACCCGAGTGGTTGAGGAAATTATTGTAGATGAATTTAATAATATTTGGCTGCGACATCATCCCGATGTTGGAGGCGCGGTAGTTTTTAATCCGTCAAGTCAGGCCACGCTTGTACTAAATCGAAGCACACTGGAAATAGCAGGTGATGGATTTACATCTATTGCTTTTGACGATGAGTACCAGATATGGTTAGCAACAGGCGCAGGATTATTTAATTTATTTTTAGATCCTTTCTCACTTGAGGTTTTCGAGGTATTTCAGCCCATTTTTGAAAATAGAATCTTACTAGAAGATCAGTCTATAACAAGCCTGGAAATAGACGCTGGAAATAGAAAATGGATTGGAACCGAAGAGGGATTATGGCTACTGGACGAAACTCAAGATAAGGTCTTTTACCAGTTTACTGATGAGAATAGCCCATTACCATCAGTAAACATCTTCGATACACAGATTATACCCGCGACTGGCGAGATATTTATTGCTACTGATAAAGGTTTGGTCTCGTTTAGAAGCGATGCTACTTCAAGTCGGGCTTCACATAGCCAAGTAGACATTTTCCCAAACCCAATATTACCTGGCTATACAGGGTCTATCGGAATTAGAGGATTAGTGAGAAATGCTTCATTAAAGATCACAACACCAAACGGCAATTTGGTAAAGACCATAAGAGGCTACGGAGGAGGTGCTTCCTGGGACGGCACCAATACCATTAATCAGTCCGTAAATACCGGGATCTATTTGCTTTTCAGTACTAGTTCCGATGGTATTGAAACATACGTTGGTAAAATTGCCGTAATCCGTTAAGATGCTTGCAAAGACACGAGGTATAGTGCTAAGCTTTGTCAAGTTCAAAGAGACTTCGATCATAGTCAAAATCATAACCGAAAAGTTTGGCCTTCAATCTTATATTGTCAATGGTATTCGTAGCCAAAAGGCGCATGCCAAAATGGCGATTTATCAACCTTTGACACTATTAGACCTTGTTGTTTACAAAAATCCAACCAAATCGATCAATAGAATCTCCGAAGTAAAAATTGAGTATCCGCTAAAAACTATTCCTTTCGACATACGAAAAAGTACGATCGCTATATTTTTAGTGGAGTTCTTGAGCAAGTGTATTCATGAAAATGAAACTTCAGAGGAAGAGTTTGAATTTATTTACCAATCGATTCTACTCTTTGATAACCAGAAAGATAACTATGAAAATTTTCATTTGAATTTCATAATCGACCTATCCGCTTACCTAGGGTTTGACATCAGGGAAGACAGAGAAAGCCTTCAGGAACAGCTAGATCCCCATTTAACACAATATCTTTCTAGCTTATATGCAAAACAGGAGGTCAAAGCAAATGGTAAAATTCGTAATACAGCATTGGATTTATTACTCAATCATTACCACATTCACATGAATTGGAGTTCAAATTTAAAATCTGTTAATGTACTCCAACAAATTTTCTCATAAATTGTTATTCCAATCCAATATCGTGAGCTTTATTGAATACAAATAATCTTATCGATATGAAAATTTTCCAAATCTCAATTATCGCCTTAGTGGTTGTGGCTGCAGCATGTACTCCTTCCAAGAAAAAAGAGCAGAGTACTGAAGCTGAAGCACCAACTGCGCAAAGCGAGGTCACTACAGAACCAACGAGCACAGAACCAAAAGTATTTTTCAAAAATATCACTGAAGGGGATACCGTCTCTACACCTGTTTATGTTGAAATGGGAGTTGAGGGCATGGAAATTAAACCAGCAGGTGCGATTGAAGAAGGAAGTGGACATCACCATATCCTTATCAATCAATCCTCATGGCCTGAAGGACAAGTGATACCAGCGTCTGACTCTACCATTCACTTCGGAAAAGGTCAAACAGAAACTCAACTAGAATTAGAAGCAGGTGAATATACGATTTCACTGCAGTTTGCCAATGGAGCTCATCAATCTTACGGTGAGAAAATGGCAGCTTCAGTGAAAGTGGTTGTTAAATAAAGGTAAGTCCTCATATGAAGGGTTACCGGAAATTAAGCTTCTTGATATTCCAAAATTGGTGTAACTAATTTTTGGTGTATTCAAATGAAATATTAGGTTAGAGGTTAGACTATAGTCCAACCTCTAACCTTTTTTACGAAGTCTATTGAAGAGCTAGATATAATATCTAGCAGTATGCCATTCAAACAACTCTTTTGTGTAACTATCCTATGGATTCCATATAAAACCTATTTTAGAAGCAATAGTAATTGAGTTATGCACTACTATAACAAATATCCTAGTGCGCAAGCTCATTTTATGGATTCTATGTAATTACCAATCAGCCACTTGTTCACCAAAGCATCAATATTTCATTTATCCTTAATTGAATGCTATTGGTTATTGCTTAAAAAATTAGTCGCTTTGCAAACCTTCTTTGTAGTCGGAAGGCTATTAATCATTCAAGTAGTTGATATTCTATGAGCACTATACCTTCTTTGGATCTTAAGGATTTTACTTCAAAAGGACCTGACTCCCGTTCTAAGTTCGTTCATGACCTAGGAACAGCCTTTACCGAAACTGGCTTCGTAGCTATTTCAAATCATTTTTTGAAAGAGGAAGTAGAAAAAGAAGCATATGATCACATCAAAGCCTTTTTTAGCCTGAGCGATACGGTCAAGCAACGATACGAACGTCCTGATCTTTTTGGTCAGCGTGGATACATCTCAAAAAGAAAAGAACACGCCAAAGGACAGAAAGTAGGGGATTTAAAAGAGTTTTATCACTTTGGACAACCGCTAAGCTCTATAGAACTCGTTTCACTTGGTTACCCAGAAAATGTTTGGCCTCAAGAGGTAGACGCCTTAAAAAAGTCAGCTATCACCGTTTATGAGTCACTGCAGAAAACAGGAGTTGTCCTATTGCAAGCCATAGCCATTTACTTAGGCCTGAAAGAGAATCACTTTAATGAATTTGTGATTAAAGGAAACAGCATCCTTCGCGCAATTCATTACTTCCCCTTAAGTGAAAAAGAGGAGGAAGGTGCAGTACGTGCAGCAGCACATGGTGACATTAACCTCATAACCTTACTCATGGGTGCCAGTGCCGAAGGATTAGAAATTCAACATCGAAATGGAGATTGGGTACCGGTAACGGCACTGAAAGATCACATTGTAGTAAATGTGGGAGATATGTTATCGCGATATACCAATGACAAACTGCGCTCCACCATTCATCGGGTAGTAAACCCACCAGCCACGAATAAAAACAGTAGTAGGTATTCCTTTCCATTCTTTATGCATCCGGTTGCTACCATGCACTTAAATTGCTTACCAAACTGTATTGATGGCAACCATACAAAGAAATATGAAGATATAACCGCCGGTGAATTCCTGACTCAGCGACTGAAAGAAATTGGTTTGAAATAAACAATGTGGCTCTACTTCTTGTCTTCAAGGTCACATTATGATCACGTAAAGTCCATTTTGAGAGTTGATATAAAATCATGCCGTACGCCTTTCAAACTAATTCTTTTATGTACTTACCTTATGGATTACATATAATCAGGTTTTATTTTGGTTAAACTTCAATTCTTTATATCGTTATTGACAAAAAAAGGAGATGTATTGCTATTGGCGATTCTGACGTTGTACTTTGTACAATTATATGATGGATTCCTTCTAAGAGTTTATAGGAAACGTATACATAATGATTCGTAAAGTACGATACCTGATTTTTCTTCGGGATGTTCTTATGCTGTCCTTAACTGCCTTTGGAGGCCCCCAAGCACACCTATCCATGTTTTTGGATGCTATGGTATGCAAAAGGGCTTACCTCAAGGAAAAAGATTTAATGGAACTGTATGCCTTATGTCAAATCCTGCCTGGTCCAACCTCCACACAGACGATCACCGCCATCGCCTTTAAAGTTGGTGGTCCAAATCTGGCATATTTGACGTTATTGGTATGGATAGCACCTGCCGTGACGATTATGATAGCAGCGGGCGTATTACTCAATTTTTTTAATGACGAAAACATCTCATTGGCCTTCATGACCTACGTTCAGCCCATTACGGTAGGTATAGTAGCCTATTCTGCTGTTCAGATTGCAACGAAGGTGATAGAGGGTAAACAAGGGCTTATATTAGCAGCACTTGCATTGATTACTTCTATATGGTTACGGTCACCATTTTTCTTCCCAATTATTCTCATTGGAGGAGGGTTAGTCACCGCATTTAACTATAAAAAACAGGAACGAGAGGAAAAGTCTCCCCTCCAAATACAATGGAGTAATTTCATTTTATGGGGGTCAGTAGCATTGGGCGCTGCAGCTTTAGGAGCTTTGACCAGCTATCGTCCGATATTATTATTCGAAAACTTCTATCGAAATGGAAGTATGATTTTTGGCGGAGGAAGAGTCTTGGTTCCATTATTGTACACCGAATTTGTTGAGTTCAAACACTACTTGTCATCCCAAGAGTTCTTGTCAGGTTATGGAATAGGACAAGCCCTACCTGGTCCTACCTTTTCATTCAGTGCCTTCGTTGGAGCACTATCTATGCGCACAAACGGCATAGGCGGGCAAGTATTAGGCGGACTCTTGTCAGCGGTAGGTATATTTCTTCCTGGAACCTTTTTAATATTCTTTGTCTATCGCTTTTGGAATGATTTAAAAAAATATAGAGTAGTAAAAGCCTCTCTATCCGGAATAAATGCCGTAGGAGCCGGACTAGTACTTTCTGCATCATACTTCGTATATGAATCCATGGAAGATTCGAATACCTGGTTAAATCTATTACTAATTGTCGCCACAGTTCTTGTATTGCGTTTCACCAAGATACCAACCCCGTTTCTTATTTTGGCAGGTTTATTACTCGGCATAATATTCCACTAAACCATATGCTAATCAGCAGCGCACTTTTGTACAACCTCAAAGTATGAACCATTTATCGACTTACATATCTTTGCGGCATAATTTTTTAAAAGATGATTCAACGAATACAATCGGTTTTTTTATTTCTGGTCGCCGCTTCAATGGTGACTATGATTTTCTTCCCATTTTGGATAGAGTCTAGCCCCGAACAAACGGTTTCAGTGGATATCTATATGATAAAAGTGATGGGAAGTAATGAGCAGTTAACTTCAAGCACATTAAGTTATGTATTCATTCCTGCTGCCTTAATTTTTGTCCTTTCGATTTTTTCTATTACACGATTTAAAAATAGATTGACCCAAATAAAGCTGGGGGCTATTAACTCATTGTTGCTGGTAATTGCTGTTGGCCTTACCATTTACTTAGTCAATCAATCCGAGGCTATCATTACTGAAACTAACGGGCAATACAGCATTGGCTTCTATTGTTTCATTGCTGCTATGTTTTTCAATTTATTAGCCAATCGATTTATTCGAAAAGATGAGAAACTGGTCAAATCCATTGACAGAATAAGATAAGCCACTCGAAATGCTGACATGTTGTCAGCATTTTTTGTTTAAACGAGTTTGGTATATCCTTTGAAGGGGTTTTTCGAATCTTAAATTGAATACTTAATTAAATCTATTATAGTCATGCAGGAAAAGGGTACTATTTCGATCCACACCGAGAATATTTTCCCTATCATCAAGAAATTTCTTTATTCGGACCACGAGATTTTTCTTAGAGAGTTAGTCTCTAACGCCGTTGATGCTACTCAAAAACTCAAGAGTCTATCTTCAATGGGTGAGTTCAAGGGAGAACTTGGAGACCTTACCGTTGAAGTCTCCGTAGATAAAGAGAACAAGACCATCAGCATCAAAGATAAAGGTATCGGTATGACCGCTGATGAGATCAAAAAATATATCAACCAAATTGCCTTTTCCGGTGCTACTGAGTTTGTAGAAAAGTACAAAGACAAAGGTGAAGAGCAACAAATCATCGGACACTTTGGACTTGGTTTCTATTCTTCTTTCATGGTATCAAAAGAAGTTGAAATCATCACTAAATCTCATCAAGAAGGCTCTGAGGCCGCGAAGTGGGTATGTGACGGCAGCACAGAGTTTGAAATCGCAGCAGCTACCAAAGAAGAAAGAGGCACTGAGATTATCCTTCATCTTGATGATGAATCAGAAGAATTCTTAGAAGACGCTAGAATTCAACAAATCTTAGACAAGTATTGTAAGTTTTTGCCAGTGCCGGTTAAGTTCGGACAAAAGGATAAAAGCGTAGAAGACGGAAAAGACGACGAGGGGAATCCGAAGTACAAAACCGTAAAAGAGGATAACATTGTCAATAATCCTGAGCCGATCTGGACCAAGTCTCCAAGCGAGCTAAAGGATGAAGACTATTTGGCCTTTTACAAAGAGTTATACCCATTTTCACCTGACCCTCTATTCTGGATTCATCTAAATGTGGATTATCCTTTTAACCTAACAGGAATCCTTTATTTCCCTAAGATTCAGAATGACTTTGAAGTACAGAAGAACAAAATTCAGCTGTACTCCAGACAGGTATTCATCACTGACGAGGTAAAAGATGTGGTACCTGAGTTTTTAATGCTACTACATGGCGTAATTGACTCGCCAGATATTCCGCTTAACGTGTCTAGAAGCTTCCTTCAAGCTGATGGTAACGTTAAAAAAATAAATACATATATCACTAAAAAGGTCGCAGACAAACTAGCTGAAATCTTCAAAAAAGAACGCGAGTCTTTCGAAGAGAAATGGAGTGATATCAGTGTGTTTGTGAAATATGGAATGCTTAGCGATGAGAAATTTCATGATAAAGCAATGAAGTTTGCTTTATTGGAAAACACCGATGGTAGTTTAAAAACCTTCGAAGAATATAAAGAACAAGTATCAGCAAGCCAAACTGATAAGGACGGTAATCTAATCTATCTATATTCGTCTGATAAAGACGGGCAACACTCCTATATCGAGGCTGCTAAAACGCGAAGCTATGATGTCTTAAAACTCGATGGCATCATCGACAGCCATTTTATCAATCATTTAGAGCAAAAGCTTGAAAAAACCCAACTTAAAAGAGTTGACGCTGATATACTCGATAAAATCATTGATAAAGACGAAAAGAAAGAATCTGTTCTCTCAGACTCCGAAAAAGAGTCCATCAAAAAAGTCTTTGAAGAAGCTATTGGAAACTCTGCTCACACGGTAGCTGTAGAGTCCTTGTCTCCTGATGAACTTCCTGTTCTAATCACACAGAATGAGTTTATGAGAAGAATGAAGGACATGCAAAAAACCGGCGGTGGCGGTGGAATGTTCATGATGGGAGATATGCCACTAAACTTAAATATATCTATTAATGGTAACCATTCCGTTGTGTCCAAAATAATAAAAGCAGAGGAGGCAGAAGACAAGAAAAAGTTAGCTAAACAGGCCTACGACTTAGCACTCTTATCTCAAAATATGCTTACCGGAGCTGACTTGACTTCCTTCATTAAAAGAAGCGTTGAGCTAATCTAAATATGGAAATGAGTACCAAGAAATTCTTGGTACTCAACTTTGCCTCTCCAAACAAATAAGACATTCGTCAAATTCCATATATTCGCGAAGAATGTTTTTGTTTTCATAAAAATCATCAATAAACAATGCCATACTATTTCACATCAGAGTCCGTGTCGGAAGGACATCCTGACAAAATCTCAGACCAAATTTCCGACGCAATGGTGGATCACTTCCTTGCTTATGATGAAAACTCAAAGGTTGCCTGCGAAACTCTTGTCACTACAGGATTAACAGTAGTAGCTGGAGAAGTTAAAAGCAAGGCCGTTGTCGATGTGCAAACGGTTGCTCGTGATGTTATTTCTAAAATCGGGTACAACAAAGCAGAATACCAGTTTGAAGCTACCTCATGTGGTGTTATTTCAGCTCTGCATGAACAATCTCCTGATATCAATCAGGGAGTAGACCGTAAAGAAGGTGAAGAACAAGGAGCTGGCGACCAAGGAATGATGTTCGGTTATGCTACTCAGGAAACCGAAAACTATATGCCACTCGCTCTAGACCTATCCCATAAAATTCTTATTGAGTTAGCGGATATCAGACGAGAAAATAGTGAAATTAATTACCTAAGGCCCGATGCTAAGTCTCAAGTAACGATAGAGTACAGTGATGATAATCAGCCTATAAAAATTGATGCCATTGTGGTATCTACCCAGCACGATGACTTCGACGAAGAAGCCAAAATGCTCGAAAAGATCAAAAGTGATATTATCAGCATCGTCATTCCACGAGTGAAAGCTAAGCTAAAACCCGAATTGCAGGCTCTTTTCAATGATGATATCAAATACCATATTAACCCTACTGGTAAGTTCGTAATTGGTGGCCCACATGGTGACGCAGGACTTACAGGAAGAAAAATTATCGTAGATACATACGGAGGTAAAGGAGCACACGGTGGTGGAGCTTTTTCGGGTAAAGACCCATCGAAAGTAGATAGATCCGCAGCTTATGCTACTCGTCATATTGCTAAAAACCTAGTAGCGGCTGGAGTAGCTGACGAAGTTTTAGTACAAGTATCCTACGCTATAGGTGTAGCAGAACCAATGGGGATTTTTGTAAATACCTACGGCACTGCAAAAGTGGATTTAAATGATGGTGAAATCGCCCAAAAAGTAAGTAAAATCTTCGACATGAAACCTGCTGCTCTAATAGAAAGATTAAAGCTTAAAAACCCGATTTATTCGGACTCAGCGGCTTATGGTCATATGGGTAGAACACCAGAAGTTAAGACAGTGACATTTAAAGTAAATGGCCAAGTTATTGATAAAGAGGTAGAAACATTTACCTGGGAAAAACTTGATTTTGTAGATCAAGTGAAATCTGAATTTGGGATTTAATTAACGTTATAAATCAAATACTAAGGCAGGTTCAAGAAATTGAGTCTGCCTTTTTTATTATCACATATACGTATTCAAACAAAAAACCTGAAATACACAACGAATCATACTATTTAGGCTATAAGGGCGTGTTAGTTTATGTCAGTGTTTTTTTTCTAATTCAAGGCAAAAAATGCAGTCCTAGCAGCGCTAGGATGTGGACGGTTAGTCACGGACGGCCAGTCAAGGCTTTTTAACAAAGAAGAAGGAAAAAAATAGTAGCAAAATATACGCCGTTACAAAGTTTAAATGGTATAACCATTGACCTAAAGAAGACACTTCTTCCATATACGGTTATGGTGGCATTACGCTTGACTCAGAAACATACTGAGATTACCTAACGAACTACTTGTCCACGCTATCCGGTCTCTATTATACTCAACTGCCAGTATTGAATAACTACATGTGATTTTATTGAATTCACCGGTTTATCGGAAAATTCATTCTTCATATTTAGGGGTGAAATGAGGGAAACGTTGACTATTCGAAAATATAACTATTTTAATAAAACCAGAACATTATATTTTCGTAAAGCAATTGAATCTACATATAAAAGCAGTATACTCCTCAATATGAAGTCTAGGTATTCCCTTCTCTATTTCATTTCAAACACAAACAACTTAAAATCAACTAATTAAAAATCATAACGCATCACTAAACTATATTATTAACTGTGAAAAAACATTATATTTTATTTTAATTCACCTGAAATATTTCATTTCTCACCTTTTAAAGAGCCTCCTTCATCTATAACTAGACCGCGCCGTTCATTCGGAAAAATATATTTGCTGCAAATTCAAATTATGAAAAAACTAATATTATCTATCTTTTTGATGGGGCTAGGTTTTAGCCTTGCTCTTCAAGCGCAAACTAGAGACCATCGATGGAGTTGGTCAAACTCATTGACGCTCAACAATTACCAAGGTGCAACACTAGGTGCAGAAGGCTTAAGTCTGAAGAAGTCATCATTGGGATACGCAACAGGGCTTCGATATTATGTAAGTCCTTGGTTAAATATTGGAACAGACTTTGGGGTCGGAAATATTGATATCAGACCTAGTCATACCCGATATGACGAGACCTTTTTCAATACCTATGGATTAGCCGAGCTTAAGCTGAACAACGGGGTAATCATAAAAGAAGACGCGCTTATACAGCCCTATTTGATGTCAGGTCTAGGAGTATTCTGGCAAGCCACTCAAAAGGGAAATAAAGACCAAGATAATGCAGGTAAGTTCCAAGGTGTCGTAGGTGGTGGTATTAAAATACCGTATACTGATCGGTTCACGGGTATTGGACAAGTGTCATACCATTCTACTACAGACCAAGATATCCTCAACTTTGACATGTGGCAGATGTCTCTCGGAGTTGCTTACAATTTCGGTCCTTCCTATGATAAGATTAAAGACTCTGATGGTGATGGAGTAGCAAACGCTTTAGACAACTGTCCTGATGAATTCGGAGATGTCGACAACTTTGGATGTCCAAAACCCGCCGATGCTGATAATGATGGTATAGCAGATGAAGTAGATAAGTGTCCGAATGTTGCAGGTTTAAAAGACCTTTATGGATGTCCAGATAGTGACGGTGATGGTATTACAGATAGTGAAGACAAGTGTGCCACAGTTGCAGGATTAGCGTCACTAAGCGGATGTCCAGATAGTGATGGCGACGGCGTAGAAGACGGTAAAGATATTTGTCCAGATGTAGCAGGGTTGGCAACACTTGACGGATGCCCTGACGCTGATGGTGACGGTGTAGCCGATAGCAAAGACTTATGTCCAAACCAAGCAGGAAGTGAAGCAAACCGTGGATGCCCTGACACTGACCAGGATGGAATAATTGACATTAAAGACGCCTGTCCAAATGAAGCCGGTATCGCCAAAAACAACGGATGTCCAGAAATCGATGAGGAGACAAAAACGATTTTAGTACAAGCTTTAGAGGGTATTCGGTTCAAATCTGGAACCAATATCGTTACACAATCCAGTTTTGGTAAATTGGATAACGTGGTGAAAATTATGAAAACGCACCCAGAGTACAACATCAAAGTATCAGGATATACTGATAGCGCCGGTAGGGAAGAAAGTAACCTTCTCTTATCTGAAAAAAGAGCACAGGCTGTTAAAGAGTATTTAGCAGGTCACGGTATCTCCGAATCAAGAATATCTGCGAAAGGCTATGGCGAAGCGAACCCAATTGCAGATAATGCAACTGCAGCAGGTCGCGCAAAAAACAGAAGAGTAGAGTTTGAAATTGTCTTTGATTAGGTTCAATAAACATTTGTTTTTTTGGTTAAACTGGAAAGGTGGTGATAATTATATCCCACCTTTTTTATTGGGTCACAACCTGCTCATAGTAGTTGTTTTTCACTCAGGTAAGTAAAATATTACTTACCAAATACCTAATTGTCTTATTTTTCACTCCCTAATTATTTGAATAGCAGCCATGAGGATTCCAAACAATATAAAGGTACATTTGTTTTTTCCACTAAATAGAAGGGGTTATGAACATTGGTATTCTTACAGCCGGAGGTGATTGTCCTGGACTTAACGCCGCGATACGTGGTGTTGCCAGAGCGGCAATGGTAGAACACGGCATGAAGGTATATGGAATTTCGTCGGGTTTTCTAGGACTCATAGAAAAAGATTATTTCGAGATGAACGAAGGTCATCTTTCGGGAATTCTTAGTACGGGTGGTACGATATTAGGTACCTCTAGGTTCAAACCCTTCAAAAAATCGAATAATGATCAGAAAGAGGCGCGCAACCATCCTGAGCAAATTAAAGAAACATATGAGGAGCTTGGTTTAGACTGTTTAGTATGTATTGGTGGAAA
Source organism: uncultured Roseivirgaceae bacterium (assembly GCA_964393115.1). GTDB lineage: Bacteria > Bacteroidota > Bacteroidia > Cytophagales > Cyclobacteriaceae > CAYMST01. The sequence goes on from CAYMST010000044.1 coordinate 15,551, forward strand.
TGGCACTCAAAAAACGGCAAACAAACTGGCTAAAGAAGGCTTAAATGTTATCGGCGTTCCAAAAACTATCGATAATGATGTTTGGGGAACAGATATTACGTTTGGCTTTGACTCTGCGGTATACGTTGCTTCTACAGCCATAGACCGGTTGCATACCACAGCTAACTCTCATAATCGTATCATGGTAATTGAAGTAATGGGGCATCATGCAGGCTGGATTGCTTTACACTCCGGGATAGCTGGGGGTGGAGACATGATCCTCTTACCAGAGATTGAGTTTTCTAAGGAAAAAATCATCAACTCCCTACAGTCTCGTGTTGCTCAAAGGAAAAACTACTCCATTATTGTAGTAGCTGAAGGTATAGATATGGGTGGCAAGAGAGGTGCAGGTCATGCCGTTGCCAAACTTATCAATGAAAACATAGGACACGAAAGCCGTGAAACTGTATTAGGGTATTTACAAAGAGGAGGAACTCCTACACCTACCGATAGAATAATTGCTACGCAATACGGTACGCATGCGGCAAAGATCATTTCCGAACGGAAATTCGGAAACATGGTAGCGCTTATTAACAATAAATTGACTGAGGTCCCCCTAGATGAAGTTGCTGGGAAGTTAAGACTGGTCACTCCCGAAGCTCCGTTAGTTTCTCAAGCTCGTAGCCTTGGCATCAGCTTTGGAGATGATTGAGTAGTAAGACTACTTAATGGGTAAAGAATTACAAGTGAGGGGTTCTAGAAATTGAAGTTTGGCTAGAACTCCTCTTCTTTTATTTTAGATAAATCAAATTCTTTCAAAAACCTTTGTGCCTCTTTTACACTTAAGAACTCAAAGTTTCGAATAGTACCTTCCTTATCTACTATGTCAAGTTTTACTAGCTTAACGAAGTTGTTCTTCTTAGGTTGTAACGGGTCAATAAACTTCAAATCATCGCTCAGTTGAATATTATCTCGTTTACCCTTTCTCCCAAGGTTAACTGTTTTTCTTTTTACGCGATTACAATAGGTGCACTTATAGTGCTTCATTATTTCACCATCCTCACTCTTGGTCGCGGCCCTAATGATTTCTTCTCTTTCAAGTTGTAAGGTTTGAAAACCACAACGATCACATTTTAATGCACTTAACCGACCCTCATACTTTTCAATATGCGTTGTCCCCGTTTCTGGGTCAATCCAAACATCATAATCTACCGAAAATAAATTTTCCTCGGCTTGCATACCTTCGTCAAGGTATACATCTTCTTCATCCTCACTGAGGAGTTTCATAGCATTACCCGTTTCCGGATTAGTTCTCGGCATGTACCGATATTTCTTCAGCTTTTTATTAAGCTTAGCAGGGTAATAGTATTTTAAAATGAGAAATGCGATGTATCCATAGAGTGCTCCTAAGCACATGGACACTACTAATCGTACGCCAAACCAAATATTGCTATATTCAGAATTCTCCCCTACGTAGGTATTCGCACTGAAAAAAATAGCTAAGCTTATGCCTATTTGGCTTATCTGTAAGTATTTAATTTCATACTTGCTAACATAGTCATGCTTATCCTTATTGGTCGGTTGAGTTATTAGTTTCACCTTGTGAACTAGATAAACTATAACTGAAAACCCTATCGATACAATAAGAAATATATACATCCAATTATGCCATTGCATCATAAATATCTAGTGTTATGTATGGTGCTATATAAACGGAGCAAATCAGGAAAACATCATGATTGACAGTTGCTATATACCACGATTACTTTCTAAACATATTGCCCTTCGATTAATTCAAAATATTGAAATTATTACTTCAAAACCTGTGGTTTTAGGTCTTCAGTAACTGCTAATTGCACAAAGACAATTTAATAAAACAGCAAATTACCCAATTCTTTGTTTTGTTCAAACCAAACCGGCAAAATCCATAAACCCAATACCTGTTACGGAAGTGATAAATATTATACTACCGCAGCCCTTTTTACATGAAGTTCATGAAATTAACATAAGCTTAGAACCCTAAGCCTACCCATTGTAGAAGAATGCGTTTATCGAGAATTTCATAAGTGACACAACTCAAATAACCGTATAGTAAAGTTGCAGACCATTTCTAAAATCAAACTATATAAAAAAACCCCGTTCAAACATGAACGAGGTTTTGGTGTATGAATATGAATTAAAAGGTGTTTCTTAACTCCCGCAAGCCTCACAACCGTCCGGGTTATCCAATGAACAAGCCATATCTGAGGCTTTTTGTTCTTGATCCGTCGCTAATTGCTGAGCCGTTTTGGGTTGATTCTTTTCGTCAACTTTTACTGTAAACTTAATGGCATCCGTCGCAGCTTTGGTACGTAAATAATACATCCCCGTTTTCAATCCTTTTTTCCAAGCATAAAAATGCATGGAAGTCATCTTACCAAAGTTAGCATCTTGCAAATGGATGTTCATACTTTGACTTTGACAGATATAAGCACCTCTGTCGGCTGCCATATCGATAACTGACTTTTGAGAAATTTCCCAAACAGTTCGATATAAATCTTTTATATCCTGTGGAATCTCTGGAATACTTTGAATAGAACCATTGTTAGCCATAATCCTATTTTTCATATTCTCATCCCAAAGGCCTAATTCAATAAGGTCTCTCATCAAGTGCTTATTGACTACAATAAACTCACCAGATAAAACACGTCTTGAATAAATATTAGATGTATACGGTTCAAAACACTCATTGTTTCCTAATATTTGAGAAGTTGACGCCGTTGGCATTGGCGCCAACAGTAATGAGTTCCTTACACCATGTTTTCTTACTTCTTGCTTCAAAGAAATCCAATCCCATCTATTTGATTCTGGTTCTACTCCCCACATATCAAATTGGAAAATTCCTTTTGATACTGGCGAGCCCTTAAACGTTTCGTAAGGACCATCAACTTTAGCGAGATCTTTGGAAGCGGTCATCGCCGCAAAATATATCGTCTTGAAAATCTCTTTATTTAATTGACGTGCCCCTGGAGAATCAAATGGATGTCTCAACTTGATGAAGACATCAGCTAAACCTTGAACTCCGATTCCAATTGGTCTATGCCTCAAGTTAGAGTTTTCAGCCTCTTTAACCGGATAATAGTTAATGTCGATTACCTTATTTAGGTTTTTAGTAATCACATAAGTAATGTCATATAACTTCTGATGGTCAAACTCACCATTTTCATTAATGAACTTAGGCAAGGCAATGGATGCCAAATTACAGACAGCTACCTCATCTGGAGAGGTATATTCCATAATCTCAGTACAGAGATTACTAGATTTAATAGTACCCAGATTTTTTTGATTCGACTTCTTATTTGCTGCATCCTTATACAACATATAAGGAGTACCTGTTTCTATTTGTGCTTCTAAAACCTCAAACCAAAGATCTTGTGCTTTGATGACTTGCTTAGCCTTACCTTCCTTTTCATACTTTTCATAGAGACGCTCAAAATCATCTCCATAAGCTTCATCTAATCCTGGGCACTCGTTCGGACAGAACAACGACCACTCATCATTGTCCTGAACTCTTTTCATGAACAAGTCGGAAACCCAAAGTGCATAAAAAAGATCTCTAGCACGAAGCTCTTCCTTACCATGATTTTTCTTCAATTGAAGGAAATCGAAGATATCAGCATGCCATGGCTCAAGGTAAATAGCAAAGCTTCCTTTACGTTTGCCTCCTCCCTGATCTACGTAGCGAGCAGTCATATCAAAGTTTCTCAACATCGGCACAATACCGTTAGAAACTCCGTTTGTACCTCGAATATATGATCCCTTTGCTCGTACACTATGAATACTTAAGCCTATACCTCCAGCCGATTGTGAAATCTTGGCGGTCTGCTTTAAAGTGTCATAGATACCATCTATACTATCTTCTTTAACAGTTAAGAGAAAACAAGAAGAAAGTTGTGGTTTCGGTGTACCAGCATTAAAAAGAGTAGGAGTAGCATGAGTAAACCATTTCTCAGACATAAGATTATATGTCTCGATAGCCGCGTCAATATCTTCTTTGTGGATACCTACGGCTACACGCATCAACATATGTTGCGGACGCTCAACAATTTTACCATCAAGCTTGATCAGGTAAGATCTCTCCAACGTTTTAAACCCAAAATAATCGTAGGTGAAATCTCTTGAATGATCAATAGCGGCATCAAGCTTAGCTGCATGCTTGTTAATGATACCATACACATCTGTAGCTAAAAGCTGCGCATTTTGTCCCGTGTTAGGATCGATGTAGGTATATAGTCGCTTCATCGTGTTTGAAAACGACTGACTGGTGGTCTTATGAAGGTTAGAAATCGCAATTTTAGCAGCTAAAAGTGCATAGTCGGGATGTCTAGTGGTCATAGATGCTGCCGTCTCTGCTGCCAGATTATCTAGCTCTTGAGTAGACACTCCATCATACAAGCCATCAATTACTTTTTTGGCGATTTCTATAGGTTCTATATACCGCATATTTAAGCCCTTACATAGCTTATCAATACGCGCTGTAATTTTATCAAACTTTACCGACTCTCGTCGGCCGTCTCTTTTTAAAACTAACATTAAAATCTTGGGTTTATCTCTTAACTACTCTTCTTATCTTAAAAATCCTCATCCAAACTGAACTTAGCTGCTTCAGAGCCTTCGTTCGATTTTGCTACACCAGCTTTCTGATATTCTCCTACACGCTTTTCAAAGAAATTAGTTTTCCCTTGTAAGGAGATTAAGTCCATAAAGTCAAATGGATTTGTAGCATTATATACTTTAGCACAATTCAAAGCGCCTAATAATCGGTCTGCCACAAACTCGATATACTGACACATCAGATCAGCATTCATCCCAATCAACTTCACAGGTAACGAGTCTGATACAAACTCTTTTTCTATTGCCACGGCATCAGTAATAATCTCCGTAATTTGTTCCTCACTAAGCTTATTTATTACGTGATTATTATATAACAAACAAGCGAAATCACAGTGAAGCCCTTCATCTCGCGATATCAACTCATTTGAAAAACTCAGGCCTGGCATCAAGCCTCTCTTTTTTAACCAAAATATAGAACAAAAACTTCCTGAAAAGAATATTCCTTCTACAGCAGCGAATGCCACAAGCCGCTCTTGAAAATTCCCTTTATCAATCCATCGAAGGGCCCAATCAGCCTTCTTCTTTACACAATCCATTGTTTCAATGGCATGAAAAAGTTTATCTTTCTCTTGGGCATTCTTTACATACGTATCAATAAGTAAAGAGTATGTTTCGGAATGAATATTTTCAATAGCTATCTGAAAACCATAAAAAAACTTCGCCTCAGTATATTGTACTTCAGCTACAAAATGCTCTGCCAGATTTTCATTAACAATACCGTCACTTGCTGCGAAAAAAGCTAAGACATGTGTAATAAAATGTCTTTCACCGTCTGTAAGGTTTTCCCAATCTTTTAAATCTTGACTTAAGTCAATCTCTTCTGCGGTCCAAAAACTAGCCTCGGCTTTCTTATACATCTCCCAGATGTCGTTATGCGCTATCGGGAATAGTACAAACCTGTCTTTGTTTTCTTCTAAAATAGGTTCCTTACTTAATGCCATATTCTTTTATACGTCGTCAAAAATTAATCACCATTACCATTTATTATAATGGTCTGATCGGCAAAATTGTTCACCAAAAACAATCCTGACGGCGATTAATTCTATTAAACTGTGGTTTTTTATTTGTGAAGAGCAACCAAATCTAAAGGCAGGTATCGTCCCTCAGATTTAGAGCTTGGACAAATATCATAAATCAGCCTTAAATATTCAAAGTAACGCCACCTCAGATTGCGGAATTTCACAGGTGGTTATATTTCTCATATCCCATTGATAAACTGTTATTTTACAACTACTTATTACAGTAAAACTTGACCTAATATACGCGTCAAACGAGGGCAAAAAAAAAGAAAAAAGTTATCCACATATTAAGACTTTGTAAAATGTTTGAAATCTTGATATAAACTCATATCTTTGCACTCCATTTTTTGAAAGTAAAGGGATTATTCCGATATAGACATGTATGCAATAGTAGATATAGCGGGGAAGCAACTTAAAGTAGAAAAAGACAAATTCGTATATACGCCACGTCTAAGTGAGGACGTAGACGCAACAGTCGAATTTGATAACGTACTACTTATAAGTGAGGAAGGAAACGTACAGGTAGGATCTCCAAAAGTAAGTGGAGTAAAGGTATCTGGAAAAGTCCTCGAGCACGGAAAAGACGATAAGGTTATCGTCTTTAAGAAGAAGAGAAGAAAAGGTTATAAAAAGAAGAACGGTCACCGTCAACTTTACTCAAAAGTATTGATTGAGGCGATAGGCTAATTCGAAATAACATTAAATAGAAGAAATTATGGCTCACAAGAAGGGTGTCGGTAGTTCAAAAAACGGAAGAGAGTCGGAAAGTAAACGACTTGGTGTAAAGATTTTTGGTGGTCAAAGTGCAATCGCTGGTAACATCATTGTGAGACAGCGTGGTACTAAACATCACCCAGGAGAAAATGTTGGGATCGGAAAAGATCATACTCTTTTCGCTTTGATCGACGGTAAAGTTGAGTTCAAAAAGGGAAGAAAAGATAGATCTTACGTTTCTATCGTAGCTCCAGCGGAAGCCTAAAAATATTTATTCTAGATTTTTTTTACCCAACCAAATTATTTTGGTTGGGTTTTTTTGGTTGGACATGGTTGAATTGAATATACTGATAGGGGAATATCAATGATGTTATTGTGCTCTGTCCTTAGATCCTATTTTTGGCCATCTTATTCTTAATCGTTTCTTACCCGCCTCCTCACGTAACTCTTCGCGCGTTTTCAAGATGACTACAGGCTTTTCCTTTGGTGCATAATTCGGCATAAGTTTGGCCTTAACTTCTACATACCAAGAAGAGTCATATTCTAGTCCATCTTCTCGATATAACCATTGAGCCTTTTTATCAACCCCTGAAGTCATCCCAGTACCAACGTCTCCAAGAAAGTTTTCAGAATTCAATACGGTAGAGTCCCTTGAAACAACACAGTCTACATAAAAGTATTGTCCACTATCTCCTTCTAAATCGTAGCATACGGAGATATAACCGTCCTCTTCAATTAATCTTATATTATAAACTTTCTGAGCTGTACCCAAATGGGCAGTTATAAGAAATATTAAACCTGCAGTGAGATTTTTCATCAGTCAAAAATAATGGCATTTGTACTATATAAGGACGTATTAGTTTACGTCCGTACACACTACAAATGGTAATAGTCAATAATAATGCACTGCTAAAACCAAAATTTTCAGCATTGCCGTTATGACAATAAAGATGAAATTTACCCCTACGCGTCGGCTGGCTTTAATTCTCCTTCAGTACTGGCTACTAATGTAGAAATAGTTGCATCTCCCGTTACATTCACTACCGTTCGACACATGTCGAGTATTCTATCTACAGGAAAAATAATAGCTACCCATGCAGGGTTAAGGCCCACGGCTTGAAGTACTATAATGAGCATTACTAGACCGGCGCTAGGAACTGCTGCTGTACCAATTGAAGCCAATGTAGTGGTCATCACAATAAGTAATTGTTGTGACATCGTTAAATCTATCATATTTAACTGCGCAAGAAATATAACGGCCACCGCCTGATAGAGGCTGGTTCCATCCATATTTATGGTAGCACCTATCGGCAAAACGAAACTGGTAACATTTTTAGGCACTCCCATATTTTCTTCTACGCACTTCATGGTTATCGGAAGAGTAGCGGCGCTGGAGCTGGTTGAAAAAGCTAGAAATTGAGCACTACTTATATTTTGAAAGAATTTTTTGTATGGAATTCCTTTGACAATAGTTAGAATAGCAAGGGGGTAAATCACAAAGATCATGATCCCTAAGCCAGCGATGACGGTGATGGTATAAATTCCTAGTCCTTTGAAAATTTCCAAAACTTCTGCCGGCGTATTTGCCATTTTCGCGATAACACCTGCTAACAAAGCAAAGACGAAGAAGGGGGCTCCTTGCATAACCATATGTACCATCTTAAGAAAAGCTTCGTTCAAACCGCTGATCAAATTAATGACAGGTGCTGATTTTTCAGAAGGTAACAAAGCGAGGGTTACACCGAAAAATATCGCGAAGAATATCACTTGAAGCATGAGGCCATTATTAGAGATGCTAGCAACAATATTTTGCGGCACCATGTCTACCAAAAATTGCAGTGGTCCAGCCGATTTGGTTTTGTTCGCATTATCTATTTTCCCTGACAAAGATGCATCCGGAATTTCCATCGTATTGTCCTGCAATACTTCTGCTAATACTTTTTGGTAATTAGGGTCTTTTGATAAATTTTTTCCGTCAGGAGCGGGTTCGTTAAAGGTGGAGCGATACCACGTTT